>JABAZA010000094.1 GCA_018608725.1 Flavobacteriaceae bacterium | reverse complement strand
ATCAAAAAACACAACAAATATATCTTTATAATCAAGCTGAAATCCAATATAAAGATATGGATATTAAAGCAGGAATTATTATCATTGATTATGGCAAAGACATTGTTTATGCAGGACGTTTAAAAGATTCCTTGGGAAATTACAGCCAACATCCTGTATTTAAACAGGGAAGTGATGTTGTTGAACCCGATTCTATTGCATTTAATTTAAAAACAAAAAAAGCGCTGATTTGGAATTCAAAAACAGAGCAACAAGGGGGGCGTATAATTTCAGATTTAACTAAAAAAGAAAATGACTCTGTTTATTTTGTAAAGCGTGCTAAATTCACTACTTCAGAAAATATTGAAAATCCAGAGTATTATTTTTTGTTACGAAAAGCAAAAATTGTTCCTGGCAAAAAAGTAGTTACGGGGCTTACAAATCTGTTTATTGCAGATGTTCCCACTCCTATAGGATTGCCGTTTGCTTTTTTTCCACTTTCTAAAACTCGAACTTCGGGGGTGCTCTTTCCTTCTTTTGGAGAAGAAAGTAATCGCGGATATTTTCTTCAGAATGGAGGGTATTATTTTGCTATTAGTGATTATTTTGACCTTGCAACCCTTGGGGATTATTATACAAATGGGAGTTATGGAATTCGTCTCGAAAGTAATTATGCGGTTCGTTATAAATTTAGAGGTTCGTTGAGTTTTAGGTATGAGAACCTCATAAATAGTGAACGTGGATTTCCTGATTACTCAAAAAGTACAATTTATAATTTACGATGGAATCAAAGTCAAGATTCAAAATCAAGTCCAAACTCTCGATTTTCGGCTTCTGTAAACTTGGGTTCTAGCACCTATTTTCAGGAATCTGTGAATCAGCTGAATACCTCAAACTTCTTGAATAACACCTTGTCATCATCTGTTTCATATTCCAAAACATTTCAGGGAGAACCACAAGTTAATGTGAGTTTGTCAGCAACGCACTCTCAGAATACAAATACGGAAGTTATCAATATGACTTTACCAACCTTTCAAGGAAGTGTGGATCGAATTTATCCTTTTGCACCCAAAACTGGAAGTAAAAAAGGGGCGATTCAGAATATTAATTTCCAATACAATGTACGAGGAGAAAATCGTATTCAAACGACCGATTCTTTATTTTTAACGGGTGCTATGTTTGAGGAAGCGAAAGCTGGTTTTCAACATACAATTCCTCTAACTACCAATTTTAAAGTTTTTAAACATTTTAGCATGAGTACCAGTGCTAATTATAGAGAAAATTGGACTTTTAACACCATCAACAAATCGTATGACCCCGATACTGAATCGGTTGTTACAACGCCTCTAAAAGGGTTTGATTCTTTCCGAACTTATAATTTTAGTACCAGTGTTGGAACCACTGTTTATGGGATGTTTGACTTTGGAGAAGACAAAAAAATACAAGCCATTCGTCACGTTATGCGACCGTCCGTTAGTTATAACATCAACCCCTCGTTTGAAAAATATTATGACACCTATGAAGTCATTAGTGCCGATGGTGTCACTAGCGATCAAGTCCAGTATACTAGGTTTGAACAATCTTTATTTGGATCTCCAGGAAAGGTCTATTCTAGTTCCGTTGGATTATCACTTAATAATAATTTGGAAGCAAAGGTTCGCGACAAGGATAGTACTGCGACAGAAGCTAAAAAAGTGTTCTTATTAAATTCATTAAATTTCTCAACAAACTATAATGTTGCGGGAGATTCTTTAAACTGGAGTCCCGTTCGAGTTTCGGGTGGAACACAACTATTGGACAATAAATTGAGTGTAAATTTTGGAGCAACTTTAGATCCTTATGCATTAGACAATAATAATTCTAAAATTAACACATTCAATATTGATAATGGTGGTAGTTTATTTCGATTATCGAGTGCAAACATGACCATGAGTTACAGTTTGTCTAGTGAGTCTTTTGAGGGCAATGACCAAAACAATGCTGCTGAAAGAGATCAATCCATTAGAAGTGGTGGACGTGCAGATGATTTATTTGGACGGTCTCAAGATTTTGCGGACCAACAGATAAATAACAGGGACCAATCTGAAGAGGTGACTCCAACAGATCTTTACAACTACAAAATCCCTTGGAGTTTACGAATTGCTTATGCCGTTAATTACAGTAATTCGAGACGTCAGAATGAGATTTCATCACATTCGTTGATGTTTTCTGGAGATATCGAATTTTCGCCTCGATGGAGCGTCGGTGCCTCTTCTGGATACGACCTAAAAAATAAGGGATTCACATACACTCAATTGCGTTTTGAACGTGATTTAGAAAGTTGGAGGATGAATTTTTCTTGGATTCCATTTAGCAATCGAAGTTCGTGGAATTTCTTTATTGGAATTCGATCAAGTATATTGAAAGATATCAAATATGAAAAGCGAAAACAACCTGATAAACAATTGTAAAAAACAGTAACCAAACACAGATGAAAACTATTATAACCACAAACAAAGCACCACAACCTATTGGCCCTTACAGCCAGGCTGTTTTAGTAGAAAACACTTTATATACTTCGGGGCAAATTGCATTACACCCAGAAACAGGTGAATTGGTAACAGATTCTATTGAGAAAGAAACCACTCAGGTTATGAACAACCTAAAGGCGGTTTTGGAAGCTGCAGATATGACTTTTGAAAATGTCATCAAAGCGTCTATATTTATCTCTGACATGAATTCTTTCGCAGCAATTAATGCCATCTATGGACAGTATTTTGAGGAGGCTACCGCACCTGCTAGAGAAACGGTTGAAGTAGCAAACTTACCAAAATTTGTAAATGTAGAAATAAGTGTAATTGCAGTAAAATAATTAACTTTTAGAAGCACTTTTGGCAATTTCTGCATGGTAGTTAACCAAGCCTTCAATTGGACGTCTTTCAAAATTTCCGACTGTAAACCCATATTCTTGAGCAACATCTTTGATTTCTCTTTGGGTAAAATAGGCAATAGAGCCTGCAAAATGTACTGGAACTGTTTTGATTTCTTCAGCGTATTGTAAAATCATGGTTTCTACAAATTCACGAAGACCTTCCTTTATAACGTTTTGTATATAATCGGATTCTTTATTAAGGATCAAAAATTCAGCAAAGGTTGCTAAATAGGCATTCGGGTTTGGTTTTTTGTAGAGTGCTTTTTTAATTGCATCTTCATTTACATCGTAGCGTGTTTTAAATACTAATTTCAAATCATGAGGCATCTGATTAAAATAGTAATCTCTAAGGAGTTTTCTACCATAATAGTTACCTGATGCATCATCCATTATTGAATATCCGAGTGATGTCACTCTTTGATCTACTTTTTGACCATCGAAATAGGTGCAGTTAGATCCTGTTCCTAAAATACAAACTACTGCGGGACGGTGCGAGATTCCAACAGTTGCATATATAGCTGCATAGGTATCTTCTTCTACAACAACTTCGGCATTTAAAAAAATAGACTCTAAAACATCTTTAAGCATCTTGCTTGGTTTATCAGTACCACACCCAGCGCCATAAAAATAAATATGGGAAACTTTTAATTTATTATCATAAATTAAGTCGTTTTCCTTAATGATGTTGAATGCATCTGTATCCGAAATGATGGCTGGATTTAAACCTTTGGTTCGTTGCTTTTCAAAAAGAGGCTCACCTGTTTCTGAATCAATTGCAATCCAATCACATTTTGTGGAACCACTGTCTATTATAAAAATCATATTTTAAACTTTAAAAAAAAATACTGCTAACGGGTAACAGTATTTTTTTGAAATTTATAGAAATTATATTACGCTGATATAGTGGGCTAAATCTACTAGTTTAGCAGAGTATCCGTATTCGTTGTCATACCAAGAAATCAATTTAACAAAATTGTCATTGAGTCCCATACTTGCGTTGGCATCAAATGTACTTGTCTTTGTTTCCGATACGAAATCTTGAGACACCACACCTTCTTCGGTATATCCTAAAATTCCTTTTAATTCATTTTCTGAAGCATGTTTAATTGCTGCTTTTACGTCTTCAAAAGAAGCCCCTTTTTCTAAACGACATGTTAAATCAACAACCGATACATCTACCGTTGGGACTCTAAAAGCCATTCCTGTTAATTTTCCGTTCAGTTCTGGAATTACCTTTCCAACTGCTTTTGCAGCTCCTGTAGAAGCTGGTACAATGTTGTTTAATGAAGCACGTCCAAGTCTGTAATCTTTTCTTGAAGGTCCATCTACTGTAAATTGAGTTGCTGTTGCAGCATGAACAGTTGTCATAAGTCCTTCTGCAATTCCAAAGTTATCATTGATAACTTTAGCAAGAGGTGCTAAACAGTTTGTTGTACATGATGCGTTTGAAACAATCGTGTGATCTGCTGTAATTTCATTGTGGTTTACCCCCATTACAAACATTGGTGCATCTGCAGATGGTGCAGATATAGCAACTTTTTTAGCGCCGGCAGTAATATGCTTTTGAGCACCTTCTAAATTTGTGAAGATTCCTGTACAATCTAAAACAACATCTGCATTTACAGCATCCCATTTTAAATCTTCTGGATTGCGTTCAGCAGAAACACGGATTTCATTTCCGTTGACTACTAAATTTCCATTTTTTACTTCAATAGTCCCCTGAAACTGGCCGTGAACAGAATCATATTTAAGTAGGTATGCTAAATGCTCTACGTCTAACAAATCATTGATTCCAACAACTTGTACATCAGATCTACCTGCAGCAATACGAAAAGCTATTCTTCCTATTCTACCAAATCCGTTAATTCCAATTTTTACTTTTGACATTTTATTTTTATTTTAATTAATTCGTTATTAAATACTCATAATGTCTGAGACTCTTAAAAGCTCAGCATCTATTGTTGAATGTCCTTTGACTGCTTTGTCAATAGGATATAATTCTAATTTATTATTCACAGTTCCAACCATATAGTTGAATTTACCTTCTAATAAAGACTCCACAGCTTTAACACCCATTCGAGATGCTAATACTCTATCAAAACAAGAAGGTGATCCTCCTCTTTGCATATGTCCTAAAACAGAGACTCGGACATCATAACCTTTAAGATTTTCCTCAACATAATCTCTTAATTCAAAAACATTTTTACCTGTTTTATCGCCTTCAGCAACCACTACTATACTCGATGATTTCCCTGTATGTTTACTTTTTTCTAAAGATTCTAAAAGTCGATCTAACCCTAAATCTTCTTCTGGAACTAGGATTTCTTCTGCACCAGAACCGACTCCTGCATTTAAAGCTATATGACCTACATCGCGCCCCATGACTTCAACAAAAAACAAACGTCTATGAGAACTGGCTGTATCACGAATTTTATCAATCGCATCTACCGCCGTATTAAGAGCTGTATCGTATCCTAGTGTATAGTTGGTTCCCACAATATCATTATCAATGGTACCTGGAATGCCTATGATAGGAAAGTTAAATTCCTCATTAAAAATCATACCTCCAGTAAACGTTCCATCACCACCAATTAATACCAAAGCATCAATCTTATCTTTTTGGAGTTGTTCATATGCTTTTTTACGACCTTCTTTGGTTCTGAATTCTTCAGAACGTGCAGACTTTAAAAAAGTCCCTCCTTTATTAATGATATGATTTACACTTCGTGCATTCAAAAGTTTAAAGTCACCTTCTATCATTCCTTCATATCCCCTGTAAATCCCTACGCACTCAATATTGTGATATGCACAAGTACGGGCTACAGATCGTATTGCTGCATTCATTCCGGGTGCATCACCACCAGAAGTCATTACACCAATTTTTTTTATATTATTTTCCATAATTATAATGGTTTGATTTTGTAAAATTAATAAACTTATAAGTTAAAAAAACGTAAGTAGGACTCAATTTTCTTTTCTTCTTTAAATTCAAACGTTTTCGTTAATAACTATTTGATTTTAAAGCTAAAAAATTAATTATTAGTAGGATTTTTAGGGTTAATTTATTTGAAATTAATATAATCTGGAAGCCCTGAATCGGCTTCTTTTTCAGTATTTTCAGTTTCAGTTTTTGTATTTTTATTTTTAAATAATTCCTCAAACAATTCTCTTAAGTTATCAAATTCTATATTATAAGACAAGCCAATGCCTTGAGTGTATCCTATTTGCTCACCAAAGTTTTGAATACTATTTTCTCTGTTGAAAAATTTAAGAGACAGTGTGCGGTCTTCATTAAGCAAGACTTCCACTTCAAAATTTCCAGCTACGGTGGTTTCACTCACCCCTCCAACAGGAACACCAACCTTGCCATTAATAAGTACATTATCACTCAATTTGGTTGATAATGTAACTCCTAGGCGACTGTCTGTTTCATACTCTGGAGTGGTTTCACCTAAATCGACATCAATTCCTAATTTAACCTTATTGTCGTCGTCTGAAAACAAATCGTTCAACATATTGGTAACTCCGTCCGAGACAAGTCCAAAAGCATCTTGTGAATCTAAGGTCAATTCGCTTCTAAAAGATCCTGTTGCTAGTAGTGATAAGGCTTGAAATTGTCGTCTATCTTGATCTCTCAATCGATCCGCTAACTCACTATTAAGTGTTGAATTAACACTCGGAAACCGAATATTAAAATCCAAATCGGGCTGTTCCAATTCTCCTGTTAAATGAATTTCAACTTCTGTTGGGATGCTTTGATTAATGGGGTTATCTAAAAGTGTGGAAGGGTTGACACTAATGCCATCATAAAGAGCTTTGATGTTTATTTCTGCACTTAGAGGATTTCCATCCCAAGCTAAGGTTCCATCTTTAACTACTTTAAATTGTTTTTGAATCATTTGTCCTAATGAAAAATTATAAATTCCCGAGAGTACAATAAAATCTCCAAACATTTGAAACTTTCCTTTCGTGTTAATTTGTGCCAACATACTTCCATTTCCACGACCCATAATGGAGCTTCCTGTCTCTTTGTCAAGCACAATTTCAATTTCGGCATTGTCGTTAATATCCATATTAAACTCCATCTCAACACCCGAAATATCATCCACAACTAAGGTCTGATCTGTGTTTTGATTTAATTTTTCTTCAGGACTCAGAAAATGGATGTAGGAGTTTTCCGCTAAAATCTCATTATCATTTAATGGAATTTTAAAAACCGTTCCTTCTGAGGTCGTCACATTTGCTTCAATGAACAACTGGTCTGTGGGTCCTGAGACATCAATGGATCCATCCACAAAAGCAGTTCCGTAATAGATCGATTCTTCTTCTAAATCAGTGTTTAGCACCAATAAACGATCCGAATCTATTTGAAGATCTAAAGCCCAGTTTGAAAAATTATTGTGACTTATGCTCCCACTCAGAGAAGCTTGGGATTCATAATCGACATCGACCATTAACGCTTTATTAAAAATAAAACTTTGTTTTTGCAGATTAACTGCTGTGTTATTTTGAAATGCATAATCGACATTAAGATATGGAATTGCAAGCCCTCCATTATTAAGACTTAGAAATCCTTCTATTTGAGGGTTTTCAAGGCGTCCAGTCACATTTGCAACTCCGGAGACATCTCCTAGGATGTTGGTAATCACTCCGCCTCCAAACGGATTCAATGGCTTTAAAATAAATTCGTCAAAATTAATATCTAGATTCAGTTTAGAATTTTCTCCAGAAACATCCAAAGAACCAACAACTTTTAACGATTCCAAATCACCTTCTTTTAAAGACACATTGACATCATAATTAGTCAATGATTGATTGCCTTGAATGTCCGCTTTGAAAGATCCTAAATTAAATTCATTTACCGATAAATCATCAATAATCAAACTGGATTTTGGAAAGTACACACTTTCTAATTGAGTCATATTGAATCGTCCATTCAGATTACCACCCAGTTTTAAGTCTTTAATTCTAGGAGTTATTTTGGCTAGATCAACATTTGTAAAATCAAGATTGACATCCTTATTTTGACTTCCTAAAATAACACCGTTTAAAAGAATATCTTCACTGGTAAAAGACATGTTTATATTGTCAATCGTTATTTCTTCAAATGCTCTGTCAAATACAATTTTGTTTTGTTTGTTTTGGTTTCTATTTATTAACCAGGGAGTGTTTTTAAAATTAACTTCCGATTTTTTCAGACCAACAACCGATTTGTTGTTTTCATCAATAGTATAATAGAGATTAAAATCAAATGCATCTTTAGAATCCGTACCGCCTTTAAATTCAGACTTAACATACAAGGTATCGTTTAGCGTTATATTAATCAGACTAAATTCCGATGCATTGTAATAAGGAGTCGCCAAGCTATCAACCTCTATGTAAGAATTAAATAATGGGTTATCATTAATCAGTTGCACTTCAATTTTACTTGCAAAGAAGTCCTCTAATCGTATGTTTGGAGATCGAAATGTTAGGTTGAAGTTTTTAGGATTGCTTTCCACCCTACCTCTCATATAGGTGTTCGATCCTAACTTTAATTCAGGTGAAAAAATTTCAACAATTTTATTATAAATTTTAAAATTAAAATTAAAATACTGTCCATCGTTAACCTTATAAGGCTTATACTTGGTATAAATATCTCCAAGTGCATTTCTCAATAAATTAGGTAATTGGTTAATCGCAAATTTTCCTTTTAAATTTCCTTGAACAATTTCAGGAGAATTAACTCGAATAGTTCTCAGGTTGTTATTCCCAAATTCAGAGGTAATCTCAAAATCTTTGAAGGCATAGTTATCATTTTGGTTTTGATACAGTGCATTTTTAAATTTAATAGTCCCATACACATCGTCAATCGTTGTACCTTTCATATCCATTGTCATTTCTCCGTTCAAAACAGAGAGACTGTCACGCTGAACAAAATTTAAAGCATTCAAATTGGCATATTCTATCGCAGCAGAAAAATCATAAATATTTTCTTGTTTGGAAAAATCAACAAGCCCTTCAAAATTGAATTTCATATTTGGATCATCAATATCTAATTGCCCATTAAATATTTTATTTTTAACCACACCTGAAACTTCTATATTAGTGTAGATATACTCTTGAAAAGTAAACGAATCAAAGGTCCCCTTGATATTAGAGTTAATAGTTTCTTTATTAAAACCACGGCCTTCAACATTTAAACTTGAGGATACCAACCCAATCTTTTGCTCTCCCATCAAATGCCCTAAATCAAAATCTGTAAACTGAACTTGACCCACATAAGAGGTGTTATCTATTGCTTTCATTTGATCTAAATTCAAATCTACAAAAAGGGTTCCAATATCAGTTTCAATATCCATAACTGTTATAATTGCTGCATTTGAAACCTTTGCAGTTCCTCTCATATCAAAACGTCCAAGAGATCCTAAATCAGAAGGGAGAGTATTCCCTAAAACCCTTGGTAATAGTGCTTTTAAATCGGTATAGGTAGACGCTACTTGCTGAAAATATGCATCCATTTTAAAATTATCTGAGGTAGTTTTAAATAAATTTTTAAATTGAATTTTCCCGACTAAAGATGTATTATCAGTTGTTATTATATCAATATTTTCTAGCAATAAATCATTCAGTGTTCCTGAAAAAACAGTGTTTAAATCCGCTTTTTGGTTGGTTCCAAATTCATTGTAAAACACATTTAACTCTTCGAAATCTATCGTACTATTTTTAAAAAATCCAGAAATATTAACTTTCTCCAAAAAATCTTTGAAATCTTTTCGGTCGTAATCAAACTGAACTTGACCAAAAAGTGTAGAATGCTCACTTTTTATTTCTAGTTCTTCAAACATCATTTGAGTTAAAGAATACGAAAAAACAGTTTGTAGATCCTGGATTTGAGCGCCTCTTGTATCATTAAAACTTAGATTTTTGATCGCAGTTTTAACATCAGTGCCCAAAATTAAAAAATCAAAAGCAGACAAATTAAGATTATGAAAATCTAAAACTTTAGGAGTGTTCAAATTTTCATCTGTTAATAAAAATTTACTATTATGAATTCGAATCTCACTAGATGAAAGAAGAAATTTATTGGAGTTCAAAGTCGGATTTTTCTCATCAAACTTATCTACAAAAACATCTAAATTCGTTTCACCTTCTCCTTGGTATTTTTTAATATGAATAAAGAGGTCGTATAAATCAATATCTCCAAATGTGAGTTTATTCTCAGCAAGTTTAACAAAACTTAAAATTGAAGTGTTTAATTCTGCTACTGAAATCAAAGTTTCATCGTAATGATCCTTTATGAGAATATTTTTGAGTTCCACATCACCATTAAACTGAAGCCCTACTTTTTCTATTTTAATAGCTGTCCCATACGCCTCATTAATTGAATTAGTAGCATAGTTCCCAAGACGTGTTTGGACTCTTGGAATAGACAGTACAAAAACGAATAGCAAGAATAACAACACAAGAGCTGTTACAAATTTTATCAGTATTTTGAAATTTTTATTGATACGCGAAATCTATTATTATAGTTACAATTTATCTACTTACACTAAAATTTAAACTCCGCAAAGCATTTATTTTAGTGCTATTTTTTTTATTTCTTTGCAGTTAAACTGTAAATGGATAAATTAAATCGTTTATTTTATACAAATTAAACGAATATTATCGCTAAAACGTGTTAATGAGTTCAAAAAATACATACATTTTAGGAATTGAATCTTCTTGTGACGATACGGCGGCAGCTATTCTATGCAATGGAAAGGTACTAAGTAATGTAGTTGCCAACCAAGCAATCCATGAAAAATATGGTGGCGTTGTCCCTGAATTGGCTTCTAGAGCACATCAACAAAACATTGTACCTGTGGTCGATCAAGCGATCAAACAAGCTGGAATTACGCTGGAAGATCTCAGTGCCGTGGCGTTTACACAAGGCCCTGGACTAATGGGGTCTTTGTTGGTAGGAACTTCATTTGCTAAGTCCTTGGCATACGGACTCAACATTCCTTTGATTGATGTCAACCATATGCAAGCACATATTTTGGCTCACTTTATTGAAAAAGAAGGCTCTGAAAAACCTGCATTTCCTTTTTTAGCAATGACCATTTCTGGAGGACACACACAAATTGTGCGTGTTGATGATTATTTTAAAATGACGGTGATTGGAGAAACTATTGATGATGCTGTAGGAGAAGCGTTTGATAAAAGTGGTAAAATTTTAGGACTCGGCTATCCTGCAGGTCCCGAAATTGATAAACGTGCAAAACTTGGCAACCCAAAAGCGTTCAAATTTACCAAGCCACAAGTGGCTGGACTCAATTTTAGTTTTTCAGGGTTAAAAACAGCGGTTCTGTATTTCGTTCAAAAAAAACTAAAAGAAAACCCTCAGTTTGTTAATGAAAACCTTAATGATGTGTGTGCGTCCATACAATACACCATTGTAGAGATTTTGATGGATAAACTAAAAATAGCTGTTAAAGAAACGGGGATCAACCGTATTGCAATTGGTGGTGGCGTTTCTGCAAATTCGGGAGTCAGAGACGCTTTAAAAGAAGCTGAAAACAGTCATGGCTGGGCCTCCTTTATTCCCCCTTTTGAATTCACAACCGATAATGCTGCGATGATTGCCATTGTAGGCCACTTAAAATATTTAAATAAGGAATACGCTAATCAAACTGTGATGGCTACGGCTCGACTTAAACTATAACTAAATGCAATTATTTTACAATTCAGAGCTGGATACGTCCATAAAAACTTTTAACTTTTCAAAAGATGAAAGTCGTCATATTGTAAAAGTTTTAAGGAAATCTACGGGAGATCTTCTCATGATTACCAATGGAAAAGGATGGATATTTGAAGCAGAAGTGATCATTCCGAACCACAATAAATGTGTCGTTAGCATTTTAAAATCAACTTTTGAAACTCCTAGACCTTATACAATCCATTTGGCCGTTGCTCCCACAAAAATGAACGACCGCTACGAATGGTTTATTGAAAAAGCAACTGAAATAGGTGTGGATATAATCACACCAATTATTTGTCAGAATAGTGAACGGAAAATAATCAAAACAGAACGGTTTGAAAAAATCTTACAATCTGCGATGAAACAATCACTTCACTGCTATTTACCAAGCTTGGCGCCTGCCATTCGTTTTTCTGAATTTATAAAAATGCCTCAAGAAGGAGCTACATTTATTGCACACTGCGAAGATGGAGAGAAATTAAAATTTAAAGATCAAATTGAAGCTAAGAAATCGATCACAATATTAATTGGCCCAGAGGGTGATTTTAGTCCTAAAGAAATTGAGTTGGCTTTGAAACATCAGTATATTCCTGTATCTTTAGGAGCCTCTAGACTTCGCACCGAAACGGCTGGAATTGTTGCGGGGCACACAATTCAACTTTGTAATGAATAAACGTTTTTTATATTTCTTTTTAATTTTAGGGATTCACTTTTGTGGAAGCCAAAATTTAGCAGTTTTAAAATATAATGGCGGTGGCGACTGGTATAGCAACCCAACAGCATTAAAAAATTTGATTCAATTTTGTAATTCCAACATTCAAACGGCGATGGACGCTAAACCCCATACAGTAGAAGTGGGCAGTGTTGCTATTTTTGAATATCCGTTTATTTATATGACTGGTCATGGAAATGTGGTATTTTCAGAGTCCGAGTCAAATAACTTAAGAGCCTATCTATTATCTGGAGGATTTTTACATATTGATGATAATTATGGAATGAAACCCTATATTTTGGAAGCCTTAAAAACAGTATTTCCAGACAAAGAGATGAGCGAAATTCCTTCAACACATCCTATATATAATTCTGTATTTTCGTTTCCCAATGGCTTGCCAAAAATTCACGAACACGATGGTTTGGCACCTAAAGCCTTGGGCTATTTTCACGAAGGAAAACTTGTCTTACTATTCACTTTTGAAAGTGATTTAGGCGATGGTTGGGAAGATGCAAATGTGCATAACGATCCCGAAGCAGTGCGATTGAAAGCCTTAAAAATGGGTGCAAATATTATTAAATACGCTTTCGAAAACTAGAAAACCCATGCAGTTAAATCATTACACTTCTAAGTTTACAAAGCAACAGTTTCCAATTGTTTTAATAAGTGACAATGTATCGCATGCTGCCAATTTAGGGAGCTTATTTAGAACTGCCGATGCTTTTGGAATTGAACGTTTAATTCTCGGGGGATCTGCTGTGGAGCTAGGTCGGAAATTTACAAAAACATCTCGAGCGACCGAACAATCAGTCGTATATGAACAAATTGAATCCTTATCTGGGAAAATTCAAGAATTAAAAGCCGAAAATTACACGCTTATTGCACTTGAAATTACAGAAAAAAGTATTCCTATTTCGGAATTAAAACTAGAAAAAAATTCTAAAATTGCGTTTGTTATAGGCGATGAAAATCATGGTGTTTCAGCTTCTATTTTAGAACAATGTGATACTGTGGTACATATTGAGATGTATGGTCAAAACAGCAGTATGAATGTAGTTCAAGCCACAAGTATTGCATTGTATGAGTTTACCAAAAAATTGTCAACAAATAGCGGATTTAAGTGAACAAAATTCTTCTCAATAGCGCTGTGCAAGAGTTTATAAACAAGCATATAAACTCTAATATACAAGAATTAGTTCTAAGAGGAAGTCCTTTTGAGGGGCTAGATATTAAGGAACTCATTGAACAAATTGAAGCAAAGAAAAAGTGTGTTTTAAAATTAAAAACTTGGTTTGATCCTCCTGGAATTTATTATCCAAACAAACTCAATATAGAACAGACGTCCTCTGAAACTGCTGCTAAGATAAAAAGTGGATTTATACAAGGGGAATCCATGGTCGATTTGACTGGTGGATTTGGAGTCGATAGTTATTACTTTTCTAAGCAATTTAAGACGGTTGTTCACTGTGAAGTAAATACTAAATTGGCTGGAATTGCTGCTAATAATTTTAAAGTCTTAGGAGCCAACAACATCATAACTCACGCCAAAGATGGAATTGAATTTTTAAAATCGTGTTCAGATTCTTTTGATTGGATATACATTGACCCCTCGAGACGCGATGCACAAAAAAATAAAAAATTCTTGATCGAAGATTGCAGCCCAAATGTAATAACCTATCAGGATTTGTTTTTTAAACATGCCAATAATATACTTATTAAAATGTCACCAATGCTCGATATTAGTGTTGGTTTAGCAGCCTTGAAACAGGTGAAAACTGTTCATATTGTGGCCGTAAAAAACGAAGTGAAAGAATTGTTATTTCATCAGGAAAAAGACTTTGATGGAAAAACAACCATTCACACTCTTAACACGCATCCTAATGGCGACGAACGGTTTTCTTTTGAAATGCTAGCTGAAGAAACTGCGAATGCCAGCTACAACACTCCAAAGCAGTACTTATACGAACCCAATGCGGCTCTAATGAAATCGGGAGCGTTTCAATTAATTTCGGAGTACTTTGAGGTTGATAAACTAGACCTGCACACACATTTATATACCAGTGATAAAAAATTAACAAATTTTCCAGGAAAAACATATGCGATTTCAAACGTTTTCCCCTATCAAAAGAAGCCTTTGAAAAAATCAATTGGCAGTTTAAAAGCCAATGTTAAAACACGGAATTTCTCAGAAAAAATTCAAGCTATCAAAAGCCTATTCAAACTCAGCGATGGCGGAGATTTATATCTGTTTTTTACAAGTTCGAATGGAAAGAAAATAGTAATTGAGTGTCGGTTAGATTCCGTTTGAAACTTCCAAGGAACGTAATCCTTCAAACACCACAATACTCACAGCATTTGCTAAGTTTAAACTTCTAACATGCGGACTGTGAATAGGAATCTTAAAGAGCTTGTCTAAGTTGTTAGCTACGAGATCTTTTGGCAATCCAACGGATTCTTTTCCAAATATAAAAAACAGATCGTCCTTATAATTAATTGAAGTATAACTCTGCTTGGCAGCACTGGATAAGAACACCATTTCCTCATCTTTATTGATCGCTAAAAATTCATCTAAAGTCTTATAAATCTTGACTGTAATGTGTTTCCAATAATCCAAACCCGCTCTTTTGAGACGTGTGTCACTTAACTCAAATCCAAAAGGTTTCACCAAATGCAACACAGATCCTGAGGCCAAACTCAGCCGCCCTATATTTCCTGTGTTATTGGGGATTTCTAAAAAAACTTAAAGTAATCGATCAAAGAACTGAACCCTGTTCTCCTCCC
>JABAZA010000085.1 GCA_018608725.1 Flavobacteriaceae bacterium | reverse complement strand
TCTTAAATAACCGTTTTCCTTTTTTAAAGGATACTCCTTTGTTGCTTGCGGTTTCAGGAGGGTTGGACAGTATGGTTCTGACAGATTTGTGTGTAAAATCAGGTTTAAATATTGCGTTGGCACATTGTAATTTTAAACTAAGAGCCCAGGAAAGCGATGGCGATGAAGACTTTATAAAAGACTTTGCTCAAAAAAATCATTTAGAGGTTTTTACAACTCACTTTGAAACAGAAACGTTTGCAACAACTACTAAACAATCCATTCAGATGGCTGCACGTCAATTGCGTTATGAATGGTTTGATACGTTGAAATATCAAAACGGGTTCGAATATATTTTAACTGCCCACCATGCCGATGATAATTTAGAGACCGTTCTTATTAATTTATCTCGTGGGACAGGACTGGAAGGACTTACTGGGATTCCAGAACTTAATGGTTCTATTGTACGTCCATTGTTGGAATTTTCTAGAGAAGATATTCATAATTTTGCAACCCATCATAAACTTTCGTGGCGTGAGGACAGTTCAAACAATAGTACAAAGTACGTGCGTAATAATTTAAGACATACCATTATTCCACTGCTAAAAAACTTGAACCCTTCTTTTATTGAAAGTTTTCAAAAAACTCAAAATCATCTGAAGGATACGCAATCTATTTTAGTAGATTATATGTTGGAAATAGAGGACAAGGTAATTGAATCTATTGATGAAAATCAAATTGTATATAATATAGATAAAATTCTGTCTTTAAACAATCCAAAAGCGTATTTATATCAGTTGTTAAAAGTCTATAATTTCACCGATTGGACACAAATCACAGCCCTTTTAGAGGCTCAATCTGGAAAACAAATTTCATCTTCGACGCATCGTTTACTAAAAAACAGGTCTCATTTGATTTTAACTCCATTATCTGATTTTTCAAAAGATTCAATTTCAATTGAAGCTTCAGATACATTTGTTTCAATTCCAAACCAACCATTTGATTTAAAGCTTGAAATCCATACTGCTATAGGACCAACTTCAAAAGACGTTTTGTATTTGGATTTTGAATTGTTACAATTCCCGTTGCAATTAAGTCACTGGAATGCTGGAGATTATTTTTACCCTTCAGGAATGAATGGAAAAAAGAAATTAAGCAAGTATTTTAAAGATGAAAAATTCTCTTTAGTAGAAAAAGAAAACACAGTTGTCCTCTACAGTAAAAACGCAGTTGTTTGGATTGTTGGAATGCGCGCTGATAAACGATTTATGGCGACCACAAGTAGTACTAAAATTTTAAAACTATCAATAGACAATGCCCATAGTTAAAAGTAATTTTAAGGCACATTTTAGGTTTCGAAGTGGATTTGTTTCCACAGTCTATTCAGGATTGATTCGACGTTTAAAAATTAAACAATCGAGAGAACGTATCACTCTAAGAGATGATGATTTTATTGATTTGGATTGGAGTTACAGTCCGTCTCCTTCAAAATCAGTAATTATTCTCTTTCATGGTTTGGAAGGGCATGGGCAACGCCCTTATATTACAGGTGCAGCATTGCATTTTAATGAACATAATATCGATGCAATTTGTGTTAATTTCCGCTGTTGTAGTGGTGAATTGAACAAGTATTATACAAGTTACCACTCTGGTAAAACAGATGATATAGAAGACATCATTAAACATGTAATTTCACTGGATAAATACGATTCAATATTCTTGAAAGGTATCAGTCTTGGCGGAAATATTCTCCTGAAATATTTAGGAGATGGATCTCTTGTTCCGCTTCAAGTCAAAGCAGCGATGGCAGTGTCTGTTCCCTGTGACCTATCAGGATCCGCAAAAGCATTGCATGCTCCAAAAAACTTACCTTATCATATCAATTTTAAATGGGCATTAATCAAACGTTTGAAGTTAAAACAAAAGAAATTTCCAGAAGCGATTACAAAAGCTAAAATTAGATCGATCAAAACACTATATGATTTTGATGAAGTATATACCTCAAGAGCGCATGGTTTCAAAAATGCACAAGATTATTATGCAAAATGCAGCAGTCTTCAATTCCTTACCACTATCAAAACACCGGTCTTGATTTTAAACGCCCTAAACGACTCATTTTTGTCGGAAGCTTGTTATCCTTTCAAAGAAGCGGAAATGAATCCAAATGTATTTTTAGAAACGCCTAATCGTGGGGGACATGTAGGGTTTATCAGAAGAAAAGGATATTATTACAATGAAACGCGTGCGCTAGAATTCTTTTTAGAATGTCAATAGGGTTTTGTAGATTTTATCCATCGGAAACCCCATGACATTAAAATAGGAGCCCTCAATTTTTGTAACTCCAATTTGTCCAATCCAATCCTGAATGCCATAAGCTCCTGCTTTATCGAGTACCTTAAAGTTATGGATATAATGCCATATTTCATCGTCGCTTAGTTCTTTAAACGTGACTTTGGTAATTGAATTTATGGTTTTCTGTGAGTTTGTAGATTTAAAACAAACCGAAGTAATCACCTCATGGGTATTGCCACTCAAAGTTTTTAGCATTTCAAACGCATCGTTGTTGTCTTTTGGTTTCCCAAGAGCTTTATTATCAAACCACACAATGGTATCGCTAGTTATTAGAATGTCATTAGGTTTCAATTCCTCAACAAATGGCATGGATTTAAGTTGTGCCAAATAATCTGATATTTCAAAATGTCGAAGCCTGTTTGGATATTCTTCTTTAACCGATTTAATTCGGATTTCAAAATCCAGTCCAAGCCCTTTGATTAACTCCTGTCTTCTGGGAGAAGATGAGGCTAAAATGATGTGTTTAGATTTTAAAATAGTTGCAAGCATTCTTATAATTTAATCATACTGAGCATCAAATCCTTTCATCCAATGACCTTGTACTTTTAGAACTTGTTCTATAATATCACGTGCCGATCCAGCACCTCCATTTTTATGTGAAATGTATTTTGAAACCGCTTTTACTTCTGAGGCAGCATCTTGCGGACAAGTTGGAAGTCCTACAAGTTTCATCGGAGGAATATCTGGAATATCATCACCCATATAAACCACATTTTCGGCTTTTAATTGATGTTTGTCAAACAACTCTTTGAGGTGCACAACCTTGTCATGTGCGCCTAAGCTGATTTCTTTTATTCCCAAACCCTCAAGGCGTTTGCGAACCCCTTCGTTTTTGCCACCTGAAATGATACAGACTAAAAATCCTGAATCAACAGCAGTTTTTAATGCAAATCCATCTCGTGTACTCATCTTACGAAGCATTTCTCCATCGGAGGTGACCAAAACAGAAGAATCTGTAAGGACGCCATCGACATCAAAAATAAATGCTCTAATATCTTTTAAATATTCTTTATAGCTTTTTGAATCCATGTGTGTTTTTTATTGATTTTGTAAGCAGTTCATAAATTGATTGGTATTCAGGGTGACTTTCTAAAGTTCTTAAATGTTGATTGATGGTTACTTGGTCATTGCGTTTTGCAGGTCCTGTTTGTGCATTGTATGGAGAGATAGTTTGCACTTTTTTTGCTGTCTCTAAGATTAAAGGTTTTAAAACATCAAAATTAATATTTTTAAAATCGGATAATTCGTGTGCAATTCGATACAATTGATTGGTAAAATTATTAATAAACACGGCCGATAAATGCAAGGCTTGTCGTTGTTCAGTATTTATCATATACGATGGGCTTCCCATCTCACTCGCCAACGTTTTAAGAAATTTTGAATCTTCTTTTTGCATTGTTTCGATACAAAATGGTACTTCTGAAAATGCCACTTCCGAAGTTAATGAAAACGTTTGTAACGGATAAAACACTCCTCTTCGGTGCTTCATATCTAATTGTTTCATAGCCACACTTCCCGATGTATGAACGACCAATCGGTTTTCAAAAGGGAGTTGTTTGGACAGATCAGAGATTGCTTTATCACTTACGGCAATAATGTAAACATCTGCCAATTTTAAACGGTCTAAATCATGACAAAACTCAATATCTTTGATCGGAAACTTAATAGCTTTTGGATTCCTAGAATACCATTGAATCAAGTTTAAGTTTTCAGCAGCTTGAACCGCCTTTACCAAGTGCGTCCCAACATTTCCAGCTCCTAAAATTACAACAGATATCATTTAGCTAAAATAAACAAGTAATCCTTCATTTGAAAGTTTAAATAACCTAATGCCAAAATTTTATTAAAATTACTGTTAAAACCAATGAACATAAATGACTTTTCTTATTTAAATAAGTACCTTTGCAGCTCAATAAATGAGTCTATATTAGGATGCTAAAAAAAATATCAAATTTACTCTTTTCTACTCGATTAACAGGAGTGCTTTTTATCGTTTTTGCGATTGCAATGGCGGTAGGGACATTTATGGATCAAGGGCAAAGCACCTCACCAACACCTTATTCCCGAACCCTGATATACAATGCTTGGTGGTTTGAAGCGATTATGGGGGTCTTTATCATCAATTTTGCAGGAAACATTTTTAGATACCGATTGTTAAGAAAAGAAAAATGGGCCACGCTAACGCTACATTTATCCTTTATATTTATTTTGTTTGGTGCTTTTTTGACCCGTTATTACGGCTTTGAAGGCATGATGTCAATCAGAGAAGGCGCTACTGAAAATACCTTTTTATCTCAAAAAACATATTTAACAACTTATATTGATGGTGATTTTGAAATCAACGGTCAGCTACAACGTCGTGTGCTAGAAGAAGTGGTTGATTTTTCTCCACGTCTTTCAAATGAATTCCATTTAGAAACGTCTTATAATACGACAGCTGTATCTATTGAATTGGTTGATTTTATTGCAGGTGCAGAGGAAGATATTGTACCTTCCGATGATGGCGAATATTATTTAAAACTTGTTGAAGCGGGTGATGGAGCTCCGCACAACCATTTCTTAAAATTAGGACAGGTAAGTAGCATTCATAATGTATTATATGCGTTGAATAAGCCAACCGAAGGCGCTATTAACATTACCTATACCGAAACAGATTTGACCATACAATCGCCTTATGAAGGAGAATTTATGACCATGGCATCTGGCGTGCAAGGGCGGTTGGTAAAAGACAGTATTCAGCCCCTCGTACTACGCTCTCGTTACATTATCGGAAACCAAGCTATTGTGTTTCCAAAACCTGTTATCAAAGGCGTGTTTGATGTGGTTAAAAAATCGACATTACTTAAAGGCGATGAAGATGGTATTGCTTTAAAAATATCGGCTAATGGTAGCACCAAAACACTTAAGTTGCTAGGAGGGAAGGGCACTAACAATCCGTTCAAGCAAATTGAAGTGGGCGGTTTGGAATTTAATTTTAAATATGGATCCAAACTGTTGGAACTTCCTTTTGGTATTAAATTAAACGATTTTATTGCTGAACGTTATCCTGGTACCGAAAAAAGCTATAAGTCTTATGAAAGTAAAGTCACTGTTTTGGAGGCTGATGAAGACGATTTTGACTTTCATATTTACATGAATAACATCCTCGATCATCGGGGTTATAAATTCTTTCAAGCCAGCTTTGATCCAGACGAAAAAGGAACTATCCTCTCTGTAAATCATGACTATTGGGGCACTTGGTTTACTTATTTGGGGTACTATTTATTGTACTTTGGTTTAATGGCAATCTTGTTGTCAAAACATGCACGTATGGAGTCCTTGCGCCGTCAACTTGATAAAATCAAGAAAAAGAAATCAACACTGGCCATAGCTGTTATGTTCTTCATGTCTTTTAACGGTTTTGCTCAAACATCACACAGCTCGGATCACAACAATGTACGTCCGTCAACCGTACAGTTAGATTCCATTTTAAAACTAAACATCACTCCTGTTAGTGAGACAGATCGCTTAGGTGCTTTGGTCATTCAAGATATGGATGGACGTATGAAACCTATCCATACCTATGCTTCTGAATTATTGCGTAAACTGAGCAAAAAAGATGTGTATAAAAATTTTGATGCAAATCAAGTGTTTTTGTCCATGCAAGAAAGTCCACAACTCTGGTACAACGTTCCAATTATTTACTTGCCCGCCAAAAAAGCGGATACCATTCGAACGCTTTTAGGCTTGGAAAAAACAGCTAAATATGCAGCTTTAGTGGATTTTTTAGACCCAAATCTAAATTACAAAATAGGACCGTATTTGGATGATGCTTACAGTGCTCAAGTGCCAACAGCCATTCAAAAAATATTTAAGGACACCGATCAGCGTGTGAGCTTATTGTTCAACACTCTCGAAGGAAGTACCTTCCGTTTGTTTCCAATTCCAAACGATGAAAATAATAAGTGGGTGTCTTCAAACGAGTTTAGAGAAGGGAACTATAAGTTACAAGATTCACTCTACGGAAATTTTATCCGAACAGGCTTTATGGCGTATATGGCCACTTTGCAAAATGAAAAAAAATCCAACACAGATTTTTCTAAAAGTCAACAATTATTGGACGCCATTAAGAAAACACAGGTAAAATATGGCGGTGAGACGATGCTTTCCGAAAAAAAAATTGATGCTGAGATTCTGTACAACCGCTATGATATTTTCAAAACTCTCTTTGAGTACTATATGTACGCGAGTACTTTGATGTTTTTATTATTGATCTTTCAAATTTTTAAAGACCGAAGTAGATATCTAAACATTACTATCAAAGTTTTTAAATTCTCTATTTTAGGATTGTTTGCGCTTCACACACTTGGACTCCTAGTGCGTTGGTATATTTCCGGTCATGCACCTTGGAGTGATGCCTATGAATCGATGATATATGTGGCCTGGGCTACCATGGCTTTTGGGGTGATGTTAGGCGTTAAAAGTGATTTAACTTTTGCCTCTACAGCTTTTGTAACCGCTATGATTCTCATGATTGCACATTGGAATTGGATGGACCCTTCAATTGGAAACCTTCAGCCTGTTTTAGACAGTTATTGGTTAATGATTCACGTGGCCATTATTGTAGGGAGTTATGGTCCCTTTACACTTGGAATGATCTTAGGACTCATTACTTTGCTGTTGATGATTTTAACGACCTCTAAAAACAAAGAAAAGATGGCTCTAAACATCAAAGAATTGACCATTATTAATGAAATGGCTTTGACTGTTGGATTGGTAATGCTTACGATTGGAAACTTTTTAGGGGGTATGTGGGCCAATGAAAGTTGGGGACGCTACTGGGGTTGGGATCCTAAAGAAACATGGGCATTAATCAGTATCATGATTTATGCGTTTGTCATCCATATGCGTTTAATTCCTGGATTGCGTAGTCGATTTGGTTTTAGTGTAGCTTCTGTCTTAGCTTTCGGAAGTATAATGATGACCTATTTTGGAGTGAACTTTTACCTCGCAGGATTGCATTCTTACGCCAAAGATGACCAGGAAATTAGTATTTCATACATTATAACAGCCCTTGTTATTATCACACTACTTTCGATATTTGCATACAGAAAACATCTAAAATATTTTAAGACATCTTCTTAATCAAAAAGTGATTTAACGTTGTCGAATGTAATCTCTTTATAGTCCGTTATTAGCAGGTCTGCTCTTGAATAGTCTTGATCTTTAGAATGTACACTCTTGTATGCAATACAATAGATATTGGCTTCTTTTGCAGCGATAATTCCGTTGGTTGAATCTTCAATTACAAAACATTCAGCAGGGGAGACGCCAGCAGCTTTGGCAGCATTGATGAATATTTCGGGGTGGGGCTTGGAAGCTTTTAGATCAGCTCCGCTCAGCTTGTCTTTGAAATAAGGGTCTAGGTTAAAGCGTTTCATCACATTGTTAATGGTGAACATAGAGGCAGAGGAGGCCACGACCAAAGTCAATCCATTTGCATGGTAATTTTTGATAAGGGCTTCTACACCTTCGAGCAGTTGAAGGTCTGGATCTTCAAAAAATAACCTTGTGAAATGGGCTCGTTTGCCTTTTTCTAAAACGATGGGTGCAAGCGTTAAATCAAAATGCTTGCAAAGAAACTCACAAATACTCCTCGTAGATTGTCCTGTAAAACTTCTGTACATCGCATCAGACACCTCGATTCCTACATCATTAAACATCATTTTATAGGCTTTGTGGTGTAAAGGTTCGGTATCTACAATAACACCATCCATATCAAAAAGGACTGCTTTTAACATTTTTATTTTTTTTGCGAAGATACTAAATAGAGTTCATTAGATTTTAGTGATAAACGGGTAATAAATAACAAATTTTTTATATTTTCGAATTCTATAAATTACACCAATGAAATTTTTAAAAAAACTTGGACTCACTAATATTTTATTGCTGGCTTTGTGTGCAGCAATCATTTGTGTTTCTGAATACCTGTTTATGACAGGCGAAGAGTTGCATGGTATTTTTGTAGGGATCTGGGCACCTATGCTCTTAGGTCTAATGATATTCTTTAAACTCTTCCGTCTTGACCGCTAATACTATTGTTCTATATTTCTCCATTTTTGTATCGCTCTGTGTTGTGATATGGGCGTTTGTACTCATTAAACAATTTAACGATATTGACAAGCAGTAATAAGACCCCTTAATCAATTCCTATGAAAACGAACAAACCAGGATTAAATACGATATGCACTCACTCAGGGTCTATTGAAGACAAGACATTCCAAGGCAGTGTTTCTCCATTGTATATGTCCACTTCTTTTAATTTTATGGATGTTGATACGAAACGCTATCCACGTTATTTTAATACACCCAATCAAGAGCATCTCTCAAAGAAAATAGCCGCTTTAGAAAATGCGGAAGCTGCATTGATTTTTGGATCTGGAATGGCAGCTATTTCGGCAACACTTTTAACCTTCTTAAAGTCGGGTGATCATGCAGTTATTCAAAATGATATTTATGGAGGAACCCGAAATTTCATCGAATCGCATTTCAATAATTATGGCATTGAATATTCATTTACAAAAGATTTGTCATCAGAAGCTTTTAAAGATTGTATTCAGCCCAATACGAAGCTCATTTACATTGAAACACCGTCAAATCCCTTATTAAAACTTGTAGATATATTTGCGATTGCTAAATTGGCTAAAAGCCATCAGATCATTACAGCGGCAGACAATACATTTGCTACTCCAATCATTCAAAACCCGATTGATTTAGGTATTGATGTTGTAATTCACAGTGCTACCAAGTACTTTGGAGGGCATAGCGACATTAGTGCAGGTGCTGTTGCATCTTCTCAAGAAATAATGGATAAAATATGGGATTTAGCCAAAGACTTCGGAGGTAATTTAAGTGATTATACAGTTTGGTTACTCGAAAGAAGTATGAAAACTTTAGGCATTCGTGTGAAGGCACAGCAACGCAACGCAAAACGTTTGGCTAAATATTTATATAAACACCCTGCTGTTAAATCCGTATATTACCCAGGATTAAAATCAAACGAATATCATAGCTTGGCTAAAATTCAAATGAAAGGCTTTGGTGCCATGTTGTCTTTTGAACTCAAGGATCGTTTTGATTCAGATCAATTCCTAAAGGCGTTAACACTTATCCAACCCTCAATGAGTTTGGCAGGAGTAGAAAGCACCATGTTATTGCCTTCTAAAACATCCCATTCATTGCTTTCTGAAGCGGACCGTGCAAATCAAGGGATTACAGATCAACTCATTCGGTTTTCTGTTGGAATAGAAACCACTAAAGATCTAATTAAAGATATAGAACAGGCCATTTCTATGAGCAACCTAAAACAATAAGAAATATGAAAATTGATATCCTTGCTTTTGGTGCCCATCCAGACGATGTAGAATTAAGCTGTGGTGGTACAATTTATAAAGAAATTCAAAACGGAAAAACCGTTGGGATTATAGATTTGACAAAAGGGGAGTTGGGGACTCGAGGTTCGGCGGACACTCGAAAGAAAGAAGCAGCCCATGCAGCTGAACTCTTAGGGGTGTCTTTTAGAGAGAATCTAAACTTTTCTGATGGTTTTATTATGAATGATAAAGCCCATCAGTTAGAGGTCATAAAAACAATCCGTGAATACCGTCCTGAAATTGTACTGTGTAATGCCATTGACGATCGTCATACAGACCACGCAAAGGCGAGTAAGCTTGTGAGCGATGCTTGTTTTTTAAGTGGATTGGTTAAAATAGAGACCCGTTCTGTTGGGAAAAATGATTTGCAAGAACCTTGGCGTCCAAAATCTATTTACCATTATATACAATGGAAAACGCTTCAGCCAGATTTTGTAGTGGATATTAGTTCGCAAATAGATCAAAAAATGGAAGCCGTTTTAGCCTTTGCGTCACAATTCTATGATCCTAAGAGTCAGGCTCCTGAAACCCCCATTTCATCCAAAAACTTTGTAGAGAGTGTTCGTTACAGGGCGGCCGATCTTGGACGTTTGGTAGGAGTTGCCTATGCCGAAGGTTTTAATGTTGAACGACTTCCTGCAATAGATTCGTTATTTGACTTAAAATAATATTAAAAAAGGTTTGTATAAAATACTAAATACTATACATTTGCACACGCATTATTTGAATGCCAAACGGTGGTTGTAGCTCAGCTGGTTAGAGCATTGGTTTGTGGTACCAAGGGTCGCCGGTTCGAACCCGGTCTTCCACCCAAAAAGCAAAAGCTTCTCAATTAGAGAAGCTTTTTTTGTACGTCATATTTAGAGTATAGTTTACTCTACAGCCTTGTCCACTTTAACAGCTTCATCTCTATTAGCTAATTCCCATGTGGTATGAAATACCAAGCGTGTTCTGTTTTCTAATAAATCATATTCAATCTTATCTGGAGTGTCCGTTGCTTTGTGATAATCGGCATGGGTGCCATTAAAATAAAAGATGATTGGAATATTGTTTTTAGCAAAATTATAATGATCCGATCGGTAATAAAAACGATTGGGGTCGTTTTCGTCATTATAAGTATAGTCCAATTCAATATTAGTATATTTTGAATTCATGTCCTCAGATAGGTTGTGTAGCTCAGTACTTAATTTATCACTTCCAATAAGATAAATGTAATTGCGTTTTCCTTCCGTTCTTTTCGGATCGGTACGTCCAATCATATCAATGTTTAAGTTGGCAACTGTTTGCGCTAAAGGCACAATCGGATCGTAGTCTGTGTAATATTGTGAACCTAACAAACCTTTTTCTTCACCCGTAACATGTAAGAATATTACAGATCGCTTTGGTCCTTGACCATTTTCTTGAGCACTTTTTAAAGCTTCGGCGATTTCCAAAATAGCTACAGTTCCAGAGCCATCATCGTCGGCTCCATTAAACACTTCACCGTCATGCATTCCTACATGATCCAAGTGTGCTGAGAGAATGATATATTCATCAGGTTTTTCACTTCCTTTAATCATAGCAGCAACATTTTCAGATGTGACAACTGCATTCTTTTGATTATAATCGATTTCTAAGCTATTTGTTTTTAATAAAACAGCACCCATCGCTTCGCTCACAAGAAACCCGTACATTGATTTTTTGGCCACATCCAAAGCTAAATTACTTTCGCCTCCTTGTTCGTCTCGCTTCTTATAGTAAGGAGCATAGCGCTTAAATAGGTACTCATTAATTAAAAAGAAGGCTTTAGCACCCTGCTCTTTGGCTGCATCACGTTTTGAACTTAATTCTTGACGCCCGTTTGACCACTTTGAATTTTTTTTGGTTCCACTAATAATATTGGTACCATCTTCATTTGTTGGTTCACCAGCAATAGCTACTACAACTTTATCAGTCACATCAATGTCTTTGTAGTCGTTATAGAGTGGATCCTTAATTCCATAACCAACTAAAACAAGATCTTGCACATCTATTACAGCTGTTTCTGCGTCAGTTATACTTATAAAGTCCTTGTAGTATTCAAATGAGTTGTCTTCAGTCTTTATAGACACTTTTGGAGGGTTTACTGAAACTAAGGGTACATTTTGAAAATAATTTCCATCTGCTTTAGCGGCATCGATACCAAGTTTCTTGTAGTGATCTTTTAGATACTCTACCGCCAACTTTTGACCAATATCACCTGTTTCCCTCCCTTCAAATTCATCAGAGGCATAGATGTATAATTTTTCTTTTAATTCCTCAGCTGTAATGCTAGAAGCATAGGTCTGTTGATTTTGAGACTGACCAATGTTATGGTTTGCTACTAATAGTAATAGTAAAATTGTGATTTTAAGTTTCATAGATATAATAATGAGTTTGTTGTTAAGAGCAACGATATTACAAAAATTATAGTAAAAATTGGTTGATTTTGCTGTTTTTTACGCATTTTAATTATTTTTAATACAAAAGTTATTCTTTCTTAAAAACACCATAAAGTGTATGTTTTTTACGATTAAAGTAATTATGTTTAGGAATTGAAAATTATTTTTGTTTAGATTTGCAGCTTAAATATTAAACAAAATAATAATTATGAAAAAATTAATTACTTTATTATCTCTAGCCGTAGTAGGATTTACATTCGGTCAAGAAGAAGAGCCAAAATTAAACTTAAGCGGGTCTGTTGATGCTTATTACAGAGCTAACTTAGATGCTCCAAATGACGAAAATGCAATTGCGCCAGGATCTTCATTTGCAAATCTTCCAGGATTTTCATTAGGAATGGCAAATATAGTTGCCAGCTATGAAGCTTCTAATGTAGGGGTTGTTGCGGATTTAGTATTTGGACCTAGAGGAACAGATGCTGTTTTTGCTTCACCAATGAATTCAAATTCTGCAAACATTATCAATCAAATGTATGCTTACTGGAATGTGAATGAAACTGTGACCTTGACAATGGGTAATTTCAATACTTTTTTAGGGTATGAAGTTATTTCACCTGTTGGAAACTTTAACTACAGTACATCGTATTTATTTTCTTACGGACCGTTCAGTCATACAGGATTAAAAGCTGATTTTGATTTCGGTGACGAGTTTACTTTAATGGCAGCAATTATGAATCCAACAGATTTAACGGAGTATAACCCAACTGGGGATTACTCAATTGGACTTCAATTTGGATTCAAAGGTCAATACTTAAATTATTTAGCGTCTCAAGGTGCTTTTGAAGTTGATTTCACAGGTGGAATTGAATTTTCAGACTCATTTTTCTTAGGAATTAATGCAGCTTATTTTGATGCGACTGATGATATTGATGTTGATACTAGTTTTGCTGGGGTGGCTTTATATCCTCAATTATCGACTTCAGAAAAGTTTTCTTTAGGTTTAAGAGCAGAATATTTTGTTGAAACTGAAGGGGGCGTTAATGCTATTGGTGCTTACGACTTTAAAGGAGATGCAGATGTATTTGCAGTGACTTTAACAGGAAACTATTCGGTAGGTAACTTAATGATTAAGCCAGAACTTAGATTAGATTCAGCTTGCGAAGATGCTACTTTTATGGATAATAATTTAAATCCATCAAACAGTTTATCATCATTTGTATTAGCGGCGGTATATTCGTTCTAAAAAATAGACAAACTATCTTAAAAGGAGCCATTGGCTCCTTTTTTTTTGTAAAATATGAATACATAATTTTTAAATCACGACTCCTAACGAGTACTTTATATATAATAATAAGTATATATTAATAAGTATTAGCATTCACATCCCTTAAACCTACTACTATTAATTCTGTTTAAATATTGAGTAAATAAGTTAATATTTATCCATTTTTTAAATAAAATAATGAAATATTACAATTATTTTAGGAAGTATAACTTGTATTTAAAAAGTAAAAATAACCTATAAAGTGTACTTTTTTTACGATTAAGTGCATAAAAATAATGGATTATGTATATAAAATAGTGTTAGTTTCATTTTTTTAATTTAAATTTGCAAAGTATTAATCACAAACTTTTATTAAAAATGAAAAATTTATTACTTTTTACCGCTTTAGTAAGCTTTAGTTTTGCTTCAGCACAAATTACAACCGATGCAGGTACATTTAACAAACCTGCGGCTGGAGAAACTGCTTTTGAAATGCATTTCACACCAAACATTACGGGTGGATCTCAATTTGGAGACGCTCAAGAAAATATTTCTAACACTGGTGTATCTGTCATGATGAGAAAATTCAAAGATGATTCAAAAGCTGTTAGAATGTTCGGTAGCTTTGATTTAAACGGATCAGATGCTGAAGGTGCTGACACAATTATTGACGCTACTTTCGGATACGGTATCGAAAATCATTTAGCTGGTGCTGAAAGACTTTCTACTTTCTGGGGTTACCAAGGTGGTATTCAATTATTAAACATTGGTGGCGATGACGTTGATTTTGGTCTTGCTGGTGGTGTATTTGTAGGAGCTGATTACTATATCATCCCTAAGGTATATATTGGAACTGAATTTGGTTTTGGTCTTGAAATTGCTGCTGAAGGTGGAGACGCTGGAAATACAGATTACAGTTTAGGTCATAACTTATCTGCTAATTTTAGATTAGGTTTCAGACTGTAACAAAATTTAATATAATTATCTAAAAAGAGGAAGCAGTGCTTCCTCTTTTTTTATACCATAACTTTTGTATTTTTGTCATATGAAAAAAATAATCATTATCAACGGCCCAAACCTCAATTTACTCGGAAAACGAGAACCAGGTATTTATGGAGCACAATCCTTTGAAGACTTTTATGCAGAGTTAAAAACTAAGTACGAGGCCTTTGAATTGTCCTATTTTCAATCCAATATAGAAGGGGAGCTGATTGATAAAATTCAAGAGGTTGGGTTTTCATATGATGGTATTATTTTAAATGCAGCGGCTTATACCCATACTTCTGTTGGGATTGGTGACGCCATTAAAGCCATTGAAACTCCAGTCATCGAAGTGCATATATCCAATACCTACGCCAGAGAAGAGTTCAGACACCAATCATTTATATCTCCAAATGCTAAAGGGGTGATCCTAGGGTTTGGGTTGCAAAGCTACGAATTAGCCTTGCAAAGTTTCTTATAACAAAAAAGACCGCCTTTTCAGACAGTCTTTCATTTTATGTATGTTGTTTATTTATATGTGAATCACTTCATCATAAGCATCCGCAACCGCTTCCATCACAGCCTCACTCATCGTTGGATGTGGGTGAATCGTTTTTAAGACTTCATGTCCAGTTGTTTCAAGTTTTCGACCTAAAACAGCTTCAGCAATCATATCTGTGACGCCTGTACCAATCATATGGCATCCCAACCATTCGCCATATTTAGCATCAAAAATTACTTTTACAAACCCGTCTTTATGACCGCCAGCACTTGCTTTTCCTGAAGCTGAAAACGGAAATTTACCAACTTTAATGTCGATGCCTTGATCCTTTGCTTGGGCTTCTGTCATTCCAACACTTGCAATTTCTGGTGTACAATAGGTACAACCAGGTATGTTTCCATAATCAATCGCTTCAACATGCTGTCCTGCAATTTTTTCCACACACAAAATGCCTTCTGCAGAAGCAACATGCGCAAGGGCAGGACCTGGAGTTACATCGCCAATCGCATAGTACCCAGGAATGTTTGTTTGGTAAAAATCATTCACTAAAATCTTATCTCTATCGGTGACAATTCCAACATCTTCTAATCCAATGTTTTCAATGTTAGTTTTGATTCCAA
>JABAZA010000049.1 GCA_018608725.1 Flavobacteriaceae bacterium | reverse complement strand
GGCCTTTGATCACTATAGATAATGGTGGTCTCAATATGTTGTCTTTCACCAAAATAATTTGATAGATTAACAAAGTAAGTATATACACCACCTCCGAGGGCTTCAACTATATGAATTGTTTTTATTTTGCTCATTTAATTATTGCATAAACAAAGATATGTTTTTCAACACTAATTGTATAGGGAAATCACAAATTATCTTCTAAAACCGTTTATCCCTTACCCCTTCTTTTTAAATCTACACGCAAAGTAAATAACTTATTAGATACATTATCATTAAAACCAGTATTATCAAGAATAGATTCATGTTTGAAAACGATATTTAATAGAATACATGAAATTCATATTCTAGGTCTAAATTAGCCTCTGATTAAACACCATCTTTAATATACTTAATGTCCAATTAAGAATTCCTAGATCCAATTAAGGCTTAAATCAAACAATCTAATTATATTTGGCATGATAAATAGATTGTTATGTCCAAAACCATACTTATTACCGGTGCCGCAGGATTTTTAGGATCCCATTTATGTGATCGCTTCATCGTTGAAGGGTTTAGAATTTTGGGGATGGATAATTTTATCACAGGTGATAAAGACAACATCCAACATTTATTTGACCACCCAAATTTTCATTTCATCGAGCATGATGTAACAGTTCATATAGACATTAAAGAACCCATAGACTATATTTTACATTTTGCATCCCCTGCCAGTCCTATTGATTATCTAAAAATACCCATCCAAACTCTCAAGGTAGGCTCCTTAGGTACGCATAATCTGTTGGGACTTGCCAAAGCCAAAAATGCACGCATACTCATTGCTTCTACATCTGAGGTCTATGGAGACCCCTTGGTGCACCCACAATCCGAAAATTATTTTGGAAATGTGAATTCTATTGGCCCAAGAGGGGTTTATGATGAGGCCAAGCGATTCCAAGAAGCCATCACAATGGCGTATCACCGGTTTCATGGACTGGAAACCCGTATTGCACGCATATTTAACACCTATGGACCTCGAATGCGTCTGAACGATGGGCGTGTGATACCCGCCTTTATGGGGCAAGCTCTTAGGGGAGAGAATCTATCTGTGTTTGGGAAAGGAACTCAAACACGTTCCTTTTGTTATGTAGATGATTTAATCGAAGGAATTTATCGTTTGTTATTTAGTGATTACTCTAATCCAGTCAATCTAGGAAACCCTGATGAAATCACAATCATTGAGTTTGCCGATGAAATTTTAAAATTGACCAACTCCAATCAAAAGATAATTTTCAAATCACTTCCGGAAGATGACCCTTTAAAACGCCAGCCAGACATTACATTAGCAAAAAAATTGTTAAATTGGACACCTCAAATATCTCGAGCTGAGGGAATGAAACTAACGTTCAATTATTTTCAGAACTTATCGAAGGAAAAATTAACCAAGATTGATCACAAAGATTTTTCGAAACACATAAAACAGTAAAACAGTAAGTGAGTTTATTTAAACACGGTCGATATTCAGGATTTATTAAACCCATTTCGTATGTTACTGATTTGGCGCTTATAAATGCGTTTGGTCTTCTTTATTTTTTCAAAGAAATAAACACCCTCACTTTCATAGCATTTATCTCTTTTGGATGGGTTGTAACAACTTTTGTATCAAGGTTTTATGATGTTCATAGGTTTTCTACTGTCATTAGAATTCTAAAGTTATTGTTCAGACAAATTCTTCTCTTTAGTTTATTGATATTTGCGTATTCAGGACTTAACCTCAATCTTAACCTCAATCCAAAAGAAATTATTAAGTATATATTAGTGTCGTTTTTTTGCATTTCGATTTTTAAATACTTAATGTTTTATTTACTAAAAAGGTATCGATCAATTTTTAAAGGGAACATTCGGAAAACCATTATTTTAGGGAAATCTCCTCAATCTAAATCATTAGAAAAAGTTTTCTTAGACACGCCCGCATACGGATTTTTAAATAAAAAAATTGTTTGTTTTAAAGACCGATCTCAACTAAATTTAGAGGCTACTTTTGATTACATCTCAAAAGAAGGAATTGATGAAATTTTTTGTTCTATTTCAGAACTTAATGACGAAGACCTTTCGGCGGTGGTAAACTACGCAGATAACAACCTTAAAGTCGTTAAATTTATCCCCGACAGAAGCAAGGTGCTGTCAAAAAAATTACAACATGACTATTACGGAATTATTCCAATTCTAACGTTTAGAACCATTCCCTTAGACGACCCTTTCAGCTCAATATTAAAACGCTTGTTTGATATCGTCTTTTCTTTAGGTGTTATTATATTTATTTTGTCCTGGCTTACCCCACTAATCGCTCTGGTCATTAAAGTCGAATCTAACGGCCCTATCTTTTTCACCCAATTACGAAATGGCTATAACTTTAAATCGTTTAGATGTTTTAAATTTAGATCCATGGTTAAAAACCCCAATGCCGATTTAGTTCAAGTCTCTCGTGACGACGACCGTGTTACTATGTTCGGGCAACTACTGCGTAAAACAAGCCTTGATGAGATGCCTCAATTTTTCAATGTACTTTTAGGAGACATGTCAGTAGTAGGGCCACGCCCTCATATGTTGAGTCATACAGACATGTATGCCAAAAAAATTGACAAATTTATGGTGCGTCACTTTGTAAAACCCGGAATCACTGGCTTAGCTCAAGTGAGTGGGTACAGAGGTGAGGTTGAGTCTGACGAAGATATTATAGGACGTGTCCAGCACGATATTTTTTATATCGAAAACTGGTCCTTTTTCTTAGATTTAAAAATTATTTTTCAAACCTTTTTTAATACGATTAGAGGCGAAGAAAAAGCATATTAATCAAAATAGTTTCATGAATATTTTAATATTAGGTGCCGGAGGTAGAGAACACACGTTTGCTTGGAAAGTTTCCCAAAGCCCATTATGTAATGCCTTATTTGTGGCGCCAGGCAATTCTGGAACAGCAGCAATAGCTACCAATCTCGATATTTCTGTTACAGATTTCGAAGGACTTAAAAAACAGGTTATTGCGCATGCTATTTCAATGGTTGTTGTTGGTCCAGAAGACCCACTTGTAAAGGGCATTTACGATTTCTTTTTAAACGATGACCAACTGCAACATGTTGCGGTGATTGGCCCTCAAAAAGCAGCAGCTCAACTTGAAGGCAGTAAAGAATTTGCCAAAGAATTTTTAGTCCGTCACAACATCCCAACAGCTGCATATGAAAGTTTTACCAAACACAATATCGAGGCAGGGTTTGCATTCCTAGACACTCTAAAACCACCCTATGTACTTAAAGCAGATGGTCTTGCCGCAGGGAAAGGCGTACTCATCCTGACGGATATAAATGAAGCCAAGCAAGAACTTAAAAATATGCTGTTGGATTCTAAATTTGGAGCTGCAAGTTCAAAGGTTGTAATTGAAGAGTTTTTAGACGGAATTGAATTGAGTTGTTTTGTTTTAACCGATGGAAAACATTACAAAATACTACCTACAGCCAAAGACTATAAACGAATAGGAGAGGGCGATACAGGCCTTAACACCGGAGGTATGGGAGCCATTTCTCCAGTACCTTTTGCAGATGATGTATTGTTAAAAAAGATAGAAGATAGGATTGTAAAACCAACAGTTGATGGTCTTGCAAAAGACCAATTGCCTTATAAAGGGTTCATCTTTATTGGACTTATTATGGTTGATTCAGAGCCCATTGTGATCGAGTACAACGTTCGTATGGGAGATCCTGAAACAGAAGCTGTTTTACCAAGATTAAAAACAGACCTGGTTGAAATATTTCAAGCGATTGACAAACAATGTTTGAATGAAATCGATATTGAAATTGACTCTCAAACGGCGGTAACAGTTATGTTAGTTTCGGGGGGCTATCCTGAAGCCTATGAAAAAGGAAAAGAAATTACAGGACTGGATAAAGTGGAACACTCGATTGTATTCCATGCAGGGGCAAATAATTCAGACGGAAAAATTGTAACATCTGGAGGGCGCGTCATGTCCATCACATCCTTTGGATCGGATTTTAAATCAGCATTAAACACCTCTTATAAATCAATAGAATTGATCAAATTTGAAGGGATGAACTATCGTAAAGATATTGGATTCGATCTATAGGTAAGAATGAGAAGAGATGCTTTTATCTTCTTCATCATTGTCGCTAAAAGACTTTAATTGTAACATCCAATACACAAAGGCAACCAATCCAATACTCATAAATAGCCAAGACATAATGTTTGCGCCAAACCAGTTTTCTACCTCAAGAGCTCTTAAAGCATCAAAAGGAACGAGTAATACAGTTTCGAAAAGGTCTTGAATGGCATTAAAAAAATCTTTCATGGGTCTTTAGTTTAAAGTTTTTAGGTTACGAAATTTAAAATGCCACTGTTGATTCACAAAATTCACAAGACATTTTTATAATAACCTTATATTTACACGGCAAATATAGTTAACACTTTATATGATTACAAGCTTTTTTAAAACATCTAAACCAATTCACTACATAATTTTCTTAATTGTACTGATTTGTTTGTTTGTTTATCAACGAATTATTATTGTTAATTATCAAGGAAACCTCTCAAATACGCTAAATGAAATAGGGGATCTATTAATCCTATTGGCATCTTTTTTTACATTAATTTTTATAGTAACCAAAAATAATTTAACCTATAACAATGGTTATGCGGCACTTTACTTTTGTTTGTTTATTGGGCTCATACCATCTTGTTTAGAAGAAAATTCCATACTACTCTCAAACTTATTCATACTGCTTTCCTTTCGAAGAATTATGAGTTTAAAAACCAATTCAAACATCAAAAAAAAGCTATTGGATGCCTCTATGTGGATCTGTCTTGCGGCTATTTTTGAGCCGTGGGCTATTTTATTTTTTTTGGTGTTGTTTTTTGGGATGGTATTTTATTCCGTTACTCAAATTAAAAATACGATGATTCCTTTTTGTGGAATTTTAGCTGTTGCGATCCTTTTGACATCATATCGATTACTCACAGAAAATGCATTTCCAAGTGTTACCGAATTTTTACCCACCCTTCGTTTTGATAACACTTCATTCAATAACACAATTACAAAAACAGAATCATTACAATTTCTAGCAGTTGTTTTATTTGGAATTGTGAGCTTTTTTGGAAAAGTGGTTCTTAAAAATAGACTTAAAATCCCTAGCGTATTCGTTATTCTATTAGCAATTCTTATTGGAATTACTATGGTGTTTATAAACTCCAACCACGGCGCCTCTAGGTATTATTTATTTGCGTTTGCGCCTACCTCCATAATACTAGCAAATTTTTCCGAAACAACCATGTATCGCTGGTTGTCAGATCTTGTTATAGGATTGCTACTTTTTGCGGTCCTAATTCAATGGAGCCTGAATATTTCCTTTCTCATAAACTAAACTAAAGAATTACACTTATATTTGCCACATAAATCAAATAGTATGTTTTCAAACAAAGCCAATTCCATTTTTCAAGACGTTATAGCAACCTATAAAGTTTTAAATTCAGTAGATCAACCGTTCCACAACAAATACGATAAAAGTGAAGACCTCATCGGTCATTTACTCTATAGAAAATGTTGGATTGATACCGTTCAATGGGCGTATGAAGATATTATTAGAGACCCTAATATAGACCCAGTCGCAGCCTTAAAGTTAAAACGAAAGATTGACGCTTCTAACCAAGATCGTACAGATACAGTTGAATTTATTGACAGTTATTTTTTAGACCTTCACAAAAACGTTCAGGCAAAACCGACAGCCAAAATCAACTCAGAAAGCCCAGCATGGGTAATTGACCGTTTATCCATTTTAGCTCTAAAAATTTACCACATGCAACTCGAAACAGTTCGACAAGATGCTTCCGATACCCATAAACAAAGCTGCCAAACAAAACTAAATACACTTTTAGAACAACGTACAGATTTGTCCACAGCAATAGATGACTTGTTAGAAGACATTGCAAACGGCGACAAATACATGAAAGTCTATAAGCAAATGAAAATGTATAATGACGATGAATTAAACCCCGTTTTAAGAGGGATTAAATAATTTATTTTTATTCGTGTCGGATCTCAAACACATACTAGTCATAAGACTCTCGTCCATGGGAGATGTTGCAATGACCGTTCCTGTATTATCCGCTTTCTCAAACGCTCACCCGAAGGTTACACTCACAGTACTGACCAAAAAAAAGTTTGCACCGTTATTTAGAGACTTGAAAATGGTGACGGTTATTTCGGCAGACTTCAACACAACTCACAAAGGAGTCCTGGGTTTATATAGACTCTCAAAATTATTGCGAAACACTCAAGTAGAAGCGGTTGCAGACCTCCACAATGTATTACGAACAAAGATTTTAAAATTCTTTTTATCAGGAATTAAATTTCATCAAATTGATAAAGGCCGCTTCGAAAAAAAAGCATTAATTACGGGAAAAACAAAAACACCCCTGCGTACAACAACACAACGCTATGCGGATGTTTTTAGAAGTCTTGGATTTGAGTTTGAAATAGATTCCCCCTCTTTTCCTGCTCCTAAACAATTAGATACTGCAATCACAAAAGAACTTGGAGCATTTTCTAACTCCGTTATTGGGGTTGCACCTTTTGCAGCGTATGCGTCCAAAACGTATTCCATTTCAAAAATGGATCAAGTAATTTCTAAACTCCAAAAAGAGTCAAAAGTAGTATTGTTTGGAGGAGGAGCAAATGAAACGAAACAACTAGAAGCGATTGCGTCTAAATATTCAAATGTATTTTGTGTCGCTGGTAAATTTAGTTTGGAACAAGAATTAGATATTATTTCTAATTTAAAAGTGATGCTCTCTATGGACTCTAGCAATGGACACATGGCGGCGATGCTCGGAGTCAATGTAGTCACGCTTTGGGGCGTTACACATCCCTCTGCGGGCTTTGCTCCGTTTCATCAAAAAGAGACGAATAATATACTATCAGATCAAGATAAATATCCCAAAATACCAACCTCAATTTATGGAAACAGGTACCCCGAAGGGTATGAGTTTGCAATGCAAACCATTACAGTTGAAACCGTTGTAAAAACGGTTCAAGAGACACTTTAAATATCGTCAAAATCAACTTTGATAGTCGTTGAGGTTGGCTCTGCTTGACAGCTTAAAACCAAACCTTCAGCAACTTCATTATCTGTTAAAATATTATTTTGTCGCATAGTTGTAGTCCCCTCAGTCACCCGGCAAATACAACTGCTACAAACACCCCCTTGACACGAATACGGAACATCGAGATCATTTGCAAGAGCGGCTTCTAAAATGGTTTGTTGTTGTGACATTACTAAAGTCGTTTCTTCTTCATCCACTAAAATCGTAATGTTCGAATCTCCTTCGTTAGTACTTACGCTGGGTGATTCCACCGTAGAAGCCGTAAACAATTCAAATAGAATTTTAGACGGTTCAACCTCTTTTTCTGTTAGAATAGTATTTACGGTATGGATCATGCCTTCAGGGCCACACAAATAAAACTTTTGAGAGTCATGGATAGCAAAATTATTTTTAAGAATGTACTGAACGTTCCCGCTATCAATACGTCCAAACAACGCCTGATCTTCATCGGCCTCACTAAATAAAAACTGCACCTTAAAACGATCGTTATAAAGTGTTTGTAGCTTTAAAATCGCATCATAAAAAATGGTTTCTTTGGGACTTTTATTTCCATAAATCAACACAAAGTTTGTGTCGGTTTTCGTTTCAAGTACCGTTTGTACAATACTCATTATAGGGGTAATTCCACTTCCTGCAGCAAAGGCTACAATTGTAGTTTCAGAGTCCGTTTTTGGATTATAAACAAAACGGCCATTAGGCGCTCCAACTTCAAGCGTGTCCCCAACTTTTAATTGTGTATTGGCATAGGTTGAAAACACACCGTTTTCAATTTCTTTAACAGTTACCGTTAGCAATTCACTGTGAGGGCTTGAGCTTAGAGAATAATCCCTACGAACTTCTTTAGTATCAATCCTTGTTTTTAAAGTAATGTATTGACCAGCCGAAAATGCAAAGTCAGTTTTTAAGGCTGTTGGAACCTCAAAAGTGATGCTCACCGCTTTGTCGGTTTGTCTTAAAATGGATTTTATTTTTAAAGAATGAAATTGAGCCATGAAATTTTTTAACAAAAATAAGAAAGATTTAAGGGAATCATCTGTTAAGACTTCCCCAAAATTAAAAAGGATGCTTCGATTATTTAACTCAAAACACTCTATTTTACTAGTTTTCTACAAAAAGATGATTATTTTTACATCCTTGCATACGATAATGTGCCATCTTTTAGTTATGAATAAACAAACCCGTTTCTGTTGAAGAATAGTTTTAGTTATATAGTTATTGGGGTTCTAATACTCTCAATTGTTTCAAGTTGTTCTAGGAAAAAAGATCGCTTCCTAAACCGCTCTTGGCACTCTGTAAACACAAAGTATAATGTTCTCTTCAATGGGAATGTTGCTTTGGAATCAGGGAAAAACGCTGTTATTACTGCTTATAAAGATAACTATTGGGAAATTCTTCCTGTTGAACGTTTACAAACGACCGATGCCATTGTTTTAGGAAATAAAGCAAAAAACCCAAGCATTGAACTTGCCGAAGTAAAAGCCGTAAAAGCCATCCAAAAACATGGGATGAATATTAAGGGAAAAGAAAAAAACCCTCAAATTGACGAAGCTTATATGTTATTGGGGAAAGCCCGTTATTTTGATAACCGTTTTATACCTGCATTAGAAGCGTTCAATTATATTTTGTTCAAATATCCTGCAAGTAGCAATATTAATTTAGCCAAAATTTGGCGCGCTAAAACGAACCTTCGCCTTCAAAACGAAGAGGGTGCAATTCAAAACTTAAAGAAACTTATAGAGTTAGAGGAACTGTCTAAATACGATATAGTAGAAGCATCCTCAGCCTTAGCACAAGCCTATATTACAACCAAATCCTTAGACAGTGCAATTACACAGTTGCAAGTGGCTGCGCAGCTTACCAAAAACAACGAACAACGGGGACGATTGCATTTCATAGAAGGTCAGCTCTATTCTACTTTAGGCAAAAAAGACAGTGCAAACCTTGCGTTTGATAAGGTGATTGCCCTTAATCGGAGAAGCCCAAGAATTTATATGATTAACGCCCATTTAGAGAAAATTAAAAATTTTGATCCCAAAAATGGAGATAAAATCGCACTTCAAGATCTTTTAGAAGATTTAGAAACCAACAGAGAAAACAGACCTTTTTTAGATAGAATTTACCATCAAATTGCGCAATATAAACTTCAGAATCAATCCGATTCAATAGCCATTTCTTATTTCAATAAATCCTTACGAACCAACTCCGAAGACGATTATTTGACAGCGAAAAACTACCAAATTTTAGGAGATTTAAATTTTGATTATTCGGAGTACAGTTTGGCAGGATCTTATTATGACAGCACCTTATTAAAACTCGTAGAAAACAGTAAACCGTACCGTGCCATCAAACGCAAACGAGACAATTTAGAGGATGTCATTTATTACGAATCTATCGCACAAGAAAATGATAGTATTTTAAGTGTAGTAGCGATGTCTGACACAGAAAAAGAAACGTATTTTCAATCCTATATTGAAACCTTGAAATCAGAAGCATTAAAAAAAGCAGCTCAATCTTCTGAAAACGCATTTGCGGCCTCTCAAAACTCAGTCACTAAAAAAGGGAAATCGTTTTATTTTTATAATCAAACAACAGTAGCATTTGGAAAGAATGAATTTATTAGAATTTGGGGCGATCGTGCTTTAGAAACCAACTGGCGCTGGTCTAGTAAATCCAAAAAATCAGATTTAAAACAAGCCGAAGAAATTGCAAAGGCAGCTGAAGAAGAACAACAGAAACGTTTCTCAGTGGATTATTATCTAGCACAACTTCCTACCCAAGAAAAAGTACTAGACAGCATCTCTAAAGAACGGAATTTTGCCTATTACCAATTAGGTCTTATATATAAAGACAAATTTAAAGAGTATAAACTTGCCAAAGATAAGCTTGAGCAATTGTTGAAACAAAACCCCGAAGAGCGTCTTGTTTTGCCAGCAAAATATAACCTATATAAATTATATGCGTTGTTAGATCTTAAGCGTTTGCAGGCACTTATTAAAAATGACATTATTGAAAACCATCCGGATTCTCGATATGCAGAAATTTTGTTAAACCCAGAGTCCGCACTGTCAAATAACGAGAATAGCCCCGAAACACGTTATAATAATTTATATGCGCAGTTTGAGTTGGGCGAATACCAACAGGTAATTGAGGGCTGTGATATACAGATTATTCGACTGGATGGCGATCAAATTGTACCCAAGTTAGAGCTTTTAAAAGTAACTGCTAAAGCGCGATTATTTGGCTTTGAAACCTATAAAGAAGGCTTGAATTTTGTGGCATTAAATTATCCAAGTAGTATTGAAGGCAAAAAAGCGGCACATATGTACGAAACCGTTATTCCTCAACTTGAAAGCGCGGAGTTTGTTCAGGACTCAACTCAAACGAATTTCAAAACTATTTTTAAATTTGAGGCGTCTGAAGCAGATGAGATTAAGGAGTTTAAAGAAACTCTAAGCACTGCTATTGAGGATGTTGACTATTTTAAATTGAGTGTTTCTAAGGATCGTTACGATACAAACACTATATTTGTAGTCGTTCATGGTTTAAAAAGTGTTCAAGGCGCATTTGGATTTGTAGAGATTTTAAAAGACAAAAATGACCTTGAAATATCCAAACCATTTTTTGGAATTTCTTCCAAAAACTATCAAACGGTTCAAATTCATAAGAATTTAGAGTCCTACTTAGAAACAATTAATTAAAAAACGAAATCTATGTTTGCAGAAAACAAAAAATCAAACTCGAATTCATTTTCTCAACAAAACACAATTGCTCAAGGGACAACCTTTACGGGCGATTTAACAAGTGAAGGTGACTTTCGAATCGAAGGGGTTATCAATGGATCTTTGACGACTTCAGGCAAAGTTGTCATCGGTAAAACAGGAGCTTTAGAAGGCGTTCTAATCTGTGACAATGCGGATATGGAAGGGAAGTTCAAAGGAACGTTAAACGTTTCAGACACCCTAAACCTGCGGTCGTCTGCACATATAGAAGGAGAAGTGCAAATAGGGAAATTATCTGTAGAGCCAGGTGCAACATTTAATGCCAGCTGCCTCATGAAAAGTTCTGTAAAAGAACTGAAAAATGAACCAGAAGAAACCGCCTTATCTCAAAACAACTCCCAAAGTGGACAATCCGCTTAAACAACTCGGAATTCTATCGGCAATAGGCCTTCAGATGGGGGTGATTATCTACTTGTTTGTTCGCTTAGGAAAGTGGCTTGACCAAAGTTTTTTTCCTGACCAAAAATTATTTCTAATCCTTTGTACACTTTTGGGTGTTGCGATTTCGCTTTATGTTGTCGTGAAACAGCTCAATAGAATCAAATATTAAGACCCCTTTATTCTCATGCTAAAGCACCCCGTAATATCATTTTCTATCCGCTTAGTTCTAATGCTATCTTTTACATTCGTTTTGCATATAGTACTGCTTCAAATTATGGAGTACCCCCTGTTAGAAAATAAAATTGTAGCATCCTATATAATCAACACATTTTTGACGATTGCTATTTTTTATGGACTCTACCTTATGAGGGATAAATACAGCAGTCAAATTGGGTTTTTATTTCTTGGAACGAGTTTCCTTAAATTTGCTGTTTTTTTCATTGTTTTTTATGGGAGTTATAAGGCAAGCGGATCCATTGATACATTAGAGTTTTTTGCCTTTTTCACACCCTATAGTATTTGTTTAATTTTAGAAACGATTTACTTAAGTAAATGGTTGAATGAAATGTAGATTTTAACTTTAACTTCTCACGGCGGATTTAGGATTAAAATAAACTCTGAAATTGTTTTTGTTTTTGATATAAAACCATAACTTTGCAGCGATTTTTAAGTAACCATTAAGCAGGTCAATGCAGCGTAAATTAAGTTTAAAAGCGAGTCTATTATTTATATTTTTAATTCCATTTATGTCTATGGCTGGAGGAGATACTCCTAAAACGGACAAAAAATCGGAAATCAAAGCCTATATCCAACATCATTTACAGGACTCTTACGACTTTAGTTTGTTTTCATACACGACCGAAGATGGATCTCATAAATATGTTGGTGCACCATTACCAGTAATTCTCTGGGATAATGGATTGGTCGTATTTGCCTCAAGCAAATTTCACCATGGTGAAACCGTAGCCGAGGTCGATGGAAATTTTTATAAATTATACCACAATAAAATCTATAAAACAGACGCCTTAGGAACCATCAATTATGACGATCATCAACACCCAACAAACCTAAAACCTTTAGATTTATCTATCACTAAAGGAGTTGTCATGATTTTAATTACAGCCCTCTTAATGTTTTTCTTGTTTAGAGGTTTAGCACGTTCTTATGCTCAAAATAAAGGAATCGCAACGGGTACTGGACGTTTCTTTGAGCCGATTGTTCTTTATATCCGAGACGATATAGCCATTCCAAATATTGGTCAGAAAAAACACATGCGTTATATGCCGTTTTTATTAACCGTTTTCTTTTTTGTCTGGTTTTTAAACATATTTGGTTTAACTCCACTAGGAGTGAATGTCACTGGCAACATAGCAGTCACAACAGCTTTGGCAATTATGACATTTTTAATTACAAATTTTACTGGAACAAAAGATTACTGGAAACACATCTTTGATCCGTTAGGGGACTCTATGCCTTGGTATGGAAAAGTCCCACTATATATCATACTAATTCCTATTGAAGTTTTAGGGGTTTTTATCAAACCATTCTCATTACTCATCCGTTTGTATGCAAACATGCAAGCAGGCCATATTGTATTAATGAGTTTAATAGGTTTAATGTTTATTTTTAAAAGTTGGTTGGGAAGTCCATTATCCTTTGGATTGGCCTTTGCAATTTCACTTATTGAAATTTTGGTAGCCTTGTTACAAGCATATATTTTTACAATGCTATCCGCTTTATATTTTGGATTTGCTTCAGAAGAGCACGACCATCATGATGAAGCACACGCTCATTAATTTGAGCTTTGAATTGAATGTTTAATTTTTAAATACATATTTATGGAAATTCCAGTAATGGTAGGTGCAGGTTTAGTTGTAATCGGAGTAGGTTTAGGTATTGGTAGAATTGGTGGGTCCGCAATGGATGCTATCGCACGTCAACCAGAATCTTACGGAAAGATTCAAACAGCTATGCTTATTGCAGCTGCGTTAATTGAAGGTATTGGATTTGCTGCATTGTTTGCAGTAAGCTAAAACAACCTATGAAAAACAATCTTGCAACGGTTGGTTGTAAGATTGTTTTAATTAAAAAATTAAAAAAAAATTAGCATCGTTTAAAATATTATGGAAAAATTATTAGAAGACTTTTCATTAGGATTATTTGTTTGGCAAACGGTCTTATTCGTTGGATTACTATTTTTATTAAAAAAATATGCTTGGGGGCCAATTCTTAGTGCAGTCAATGAAAGAGAAGCAGGCATTAAAGACGCTTTAAACTTAGCTGAAAAAGCTAAAATGGAGATGGAAAATCTTCAAGCAGACAACCAAAAGCTTCTAAAAGAAGCACGTGCAGAACGTGAAGCCATGCTCAAAGAAGCCCGTGAGTTAAAAAGTAGCATGATAGAATCCGCAAAAACAGAAGCAAAAGAAGAGGCTAATAAATTAGTCGCTAATGCACAAGCCGCGATCGAAACAGAAAAGAAAGCAGCCATAGCAGATTTAAAATCAGTTGTTGCCGAACTTTCAATTTCTATTGCAGAAACAGTGGTTCGTGAAGAACTTTCAGACAAATCAAAACAAGAAAAATTAGTGGAATCAATGTTGAAAGACGCTACACTAAACTAATTAATCATGGCAGGAACAAGAGCAGCAATAAGATATGCGAAAGCCGTATTAAGCTTAGCATCAGATAACAATCAGGCAGACGCAGTGCATGCAGATATGACACGTATCGGTCAAACAATTGCAGACAACGCATCCTTGGAAGCAGTGCTCAAAAGCCCGGTGGTAAAACTATCTGAAAAAGCAGACGTATTGAATGCTACATTTCCTTCTGTAAGTTCAGAAAGCAAATCCTTGTTCAATATTCTTGTGACAAACAAAAGAGTCGATATATTAGGTCAAGTAGCTACCCAATTTGGGATTCTATACGACCTAGCTAACAATAAAGAAAATGCCTTTGTAACCACGGCGATTCCAATGACTTCTGAATTAGAAGCCAAAGTAATGGCAAAGCTTAAAACCTTAACAACAAAGGAAGTGACACTTAGCAATACTGTAGATGAAAACATCCTTGGGGGTTTCATTTTACGAGTTGGAGATCAACAATATGATGCGAGTGTTTCGAATCAATTAAACACGTTAAAACGTAAATTTACAATTAACTAAAACTATACTGAGATTCAATCAGAAGTATAAAATAAATTAAGATGGCAGAAGTAAAAGCAGCTGAGATATCAGCAATTTTAAAAGAACAACTTTCAGGTTTCGAAGCAACAGCTTCCTTGGATGAGGTCGGAACGGTATTAACTGTAGGAGATGGTATTGTACGTGCATATGGACTTACCAATGCAGAGTATGGTGAGCTTGTACAATTTGAAGGCGGTCTTGAAGGGATTGTATTAAACCTTGAAGAAGACAATGTTGGAATCGTACTTTTAGGAGCTTCTAGTGTAATAAAAGAAGGTTCAACTGTAAAGCGTACAGGACGTATTGCTTCGATCAATGTTGGGGAAGGAATTGTTGGTCGTGTGGTTGATACACTTGGCGCACCGATTGATGGTAAAGGCTCCATAGAGGGGAAACTTTATCAAATGCCTTTAGAGCGTAAAGCCCCTGGAGTTATTTTCCGTGAGCCCGTTACAGAACCCTTACAAACCGGAATTAAATCCATTGATGCGATGATCCCAGTAGGTCGTGGACAACGTGAGTTGGTCATTGGAGATCGCCAAACAGGAAAAACAGCGGTTTGTATTGACACCATTTTAAATCAAAAAGAATTTTACGATGCAGGGGAGCCTGTATATTGTATCTATGTTGCCGTAGGACAGAAAGCCTCAACAGTAGCATTAATTGCAAAAACACTTGAAGAAAAAGGTGCTTTAGCTTATACAACAATCGTTGCTGCAAACGCATCAGATCCAGCTCCAATGCAAGTATATGCACCTTTTGCAGGCGCCGCTATTGGAGAGTATTTTAGAGATACCGGTCGTCCAGCATTGATTGTATATGATGATTTATCAAAACAAGCCGTTGCTTACCGTGAAGTTTCTCTTTTATTACGTCGTCCTCCAGGACGTGAGGCGTATCCAGGAGATGTATTTTACTTACACTCCCGTTTATTAGAGCGTGCAGCAAAAGTCATCAACAATGATGAAATTGCAAAAGACATGAACGACTTACCAGAATCATTAAAACCAATTGTAAAAGGAGGAGGATCTTTAACAGCCTTGCCAATTATTGAAACACAAGCAGGAGATGTTTCTGCCTATATTCCAACCAATGTAATTTCGATTACGGATGGTCAAATATTCCTAGATGGTGATTTGTTTAACTCTGGAGTTCGTCCAGCAATTAACGTTGGTATTTCCGTATCACGTGTTGGTGGAAATGCACAGATTAAATCCATGAAAAAAGTATCTGGAACCTTAAAATTAGACCAGGCACAATTCCGTGAATTAGAAGCCTTTGCTAAGTTTGGGTCGGATTTAGATGCCGTAACCTTAAATGTAATTGAAAAAGGAAAGCGTAATGTTGAAATTTTGAAGCAAGCACAAAATGACCCTTTTAAAGTAGAAGATCAAGTTGCAATCATTTATGCAGGGTCTAAAAACTTGTTAAGCGCAGTTCCTGTTGATAAAGTGAAAGAATTTGAAACCGAATATATCGAGTTTTTAAGAGCAAAACATAGCAATGTGTTAGCCACCTTAAAAGCAGGAAAACTAACGGATGAAGTTACAGACACCCTAACAGCAGTTGCAAAAGAATTGTCAG
>JABAZA010000102.1 GCA_018608725.1 Flavobacteriaceae bacterium | reverse complement strand
GATTTATTCCTTCAAAATTTAAGCCAGCATCAATACATAAATCAGCATGTTCTTCGACTAAATTTCTTCCATGTGTATTTAATCCTCCTACTGAACAATAGTACTTTCCTTGCGGTGCAGGATACCCTCCAATTGGGAATCCTAATGGCAATTGAGTTTTTGTATCCATGATAAAATACTCTTGCTCAAATCCAAACCAGAAATCATTATCTTCATCTTCAATAGTAGCTCTTCCGTTTGAAACATGAGGTGTACCATCAGCATTCAAAACTTCGGTCATTACTAAATACCCGTTAATTCTAGCAGGGTCTGGATAAATCGCTACGGGTTTTAATAAACAATCAGAAGAATCTCCAGTTGCTTGTTTCGTTGATGATCCATCAAAAGACCAGTTTTCTAACTCTTCAATTGTTCCTTGAAAATTTTCATGCTCTTCAACTTTAGTCTTGCTTCGCATGTTTTGAGTTGGATAATAACCATCCAACCAAATGTATTCTAATTTAATTTTTGCCATAATTTTTAAGTATTTAATATAATGAGAACAAATATAAAAATAATGATAATTACTCTATTTTATTAGGGGGCTATTTTATTAACATCAGTATGTTTTTATTGAATGCCCTATATTTTTAAGGGTTTCATTATGTTTTTCATATTTTAAGTCTAGATAAATTTTATATTTGTTAATAAATATTTTAGCGATGCCTTATTTTTATCGCGAAAATTTTATTTTTGTATTAAGATTTTCATTTAAAACCACTTGCTTATGTCAACACTTAGATTTCATGCCCTTAAACAATCTTTAGACCGTCCCCCAACGATGGTTGATAAAGAAGCGAAACAATCCGAAATTTTTGGAGCGAATGTTTTTGATTTAAAAACCATGCGTCAATTTTTGACCAAAGAAGCGCTCAATAGTCTCATGAGAGCTATTAATAAAGGCGATAAAATTAACCGGTCTATTGCCGATCAAATAGCTTCTTCTATGAAAGAGTGGGCCATGTCCAAAGGGGTGACTCATTATACACACTGGTTTCAACCTTTAACAGGAGCTACTGCCGAAAAACATGATGCCTTTTTTGAAACTATTGGCAACGGAGAATCTCTAGAGCGTTTTGAAGGAAATCAACTTGTACAACAAGAACCAGATGCATCTTCGTTTCCTAATGGAGGGATTCGAAATACGTTTGAAGCCCGTGGTTATACCGCTTGGGATCCAACGTCTCCAGCCTTTATTTTTGGAACTACTCTTTGTATTCCTACTGTTTTTGTAGCATACACTGGTGAAGCGTTAGATTTTAAAACTCCTTTATTACGAGCATTGAATGCAGTTGACCATGCCGCCACCGATGTGGCTCGTTATTTTGATAAAACGGTCAAAAAAGTAACCGCATCCTTAGGATGGGAACAAGAATATTTTTTGATTGATAAAGCCTTGGTAGCATCACGACCTGATTTGGAAATGACAGGACGTACACTTTTAGGACATAGCTCTGCTAAAGACCAACAGCTCGATGACCATTATTTTGGAACCATTCCAGGGCGAGCCTTAAATTTTATGCGTGATTTAGAAACAGAATCCATGTTGCTTGGAATCCCCGTAAAAACACGTCATAACGAAGTTGCACCCAACCAATTTGAGTTGGCACCCATTTATGAAGAAGCAAACTTAGCAGTGGACCACAATTCATTAGTAATGGACGTCATGAAAAAAGTTGCCGACCGCCATCATTTTAAAGTCCTTTTTCATGAAAAGCCCTTTGCAGGTGTAAACGGTTCTGGAAAACATAATAACTGGAGTTTAAGCACGGATACTGGAATTAATTTATTAGCTCCAGGAAAGACCCCGATGAGCAATTTGCAGTTTCTTACGTTTTTTGTAAATACCATAAAAGCAGTTCACGATAATGAAGAATTACTTCGTGCCTCTATAGCTTCGGCAACAAACGATCACCGCCTTGGAGCCAATGAAGCTCCGCCAGCAATTATATCTGTATTTATAGGAGCACAACTTTCTAAAGTGCTTCATGAATTAGAAGGCGTTACGAAAGGAAAGTTATCTCCAGAAGAAAAAACAGATTTAAAACTGAACGTAGTTGGAAAAATTCCTGAGATTTTATTGGATAATACGGATCGAAATCGTACCTCACCTTTCGCATTCACAGGTAATAAATTTGAATTTCGTGCCGTCGGCTCCACCGCCAATTGTGCCAACCCAATGACGGTATTAAACTCGATTGTTGCTCGTCAATTAATTGACTTTAAAACAGAAGTAGATGCTCTCATCGCTACGAAAGGATTAAAGAAAGATGAAGCCATATTTAATGTGTTAAGAGAATACATAAAAACTTCTCGAAATATTCTTTTCGAAGGCAATGGTTATGGTGACGATTGGCAAGCAGAAGCCAAAAAAAGAGGTTTGAGTAATAACAAAAATACACCAGAGGCACTTAAAATTAAAGTTCACCCTAAAACCATTGCACTTTACGAAGGTTTAAATGTCATGAATAAGGTGGAAATCGAAGCGCGATACGATATTGAAATTGAAGAATATGTTCATATTCTTCAAATCGAAGGGCGAACTTTAGGAGATATCGCTCGAAATCATGTGATACCAACGGCTGTTAAATATCAGAATATTTTGATTGACAATGTCAAAGGATTAAAAGATATTTTTGGAAAAGAGTTTAAGAAATATGCAAGCGAGCAAATGGTTTTAATTGCTGATATTTCTCAAAGAATCGAAGCAATTAATTCGGGGGTAACCACTATGACAAACGCTCGAAAAAAAGCCAATTCCGTTAAAGATACAACCAAAAAAGCATCGATTTATTGCAAGCAAGTCAAGCCGTTATTTGATGACATTCGATACCATTGTGACAAACTTGAGCTCTTGATTGATGATGAATTATGGCCGTTGGCAAAGTATAGAGAAATGCTTTTTACAAAGTAAATAAATGGTTTAAAGTCGTCTAGTAATTTCTGGTCTAATTTTTCTCGTATTTTAGAATGCTTTTATTATGACACTTTAGCCTTTTTCTTAAATACTTTATTACTTTTGCAGGACAAATAATTTTTATGGGGAACGAGGTAAGTAAACGCTATGCACAACGGGGAGTTTCGGCTTCCAAAGAAGATGTTCATAACGCGATTAAAAATATAGACAAAGGTTTGTTTCCACAAGCCTTTTGTAAAATTGTTCCCGACCATCTAACAAACGATTCCGATTATTGCCTGATAATGCATGCTGATGGCGCAGGAACAAAAAGTTCTCTAGCCTATATGTATTGGAAAGAAACTGGCGATATATCAGTTTGGAAAGGGATTGCTCAAGATGCACTCATTATGAATATCGATGATTTGTTGTGTGTAGGAGCTACCGACCATATTATGCTATCCTCTACAATTGGACGTAATAAAAATGTCATTCCGGGCGAAGTGCTATCGGCCATTATAAATGGCACAGAAGAACTCATAGAAGACCTAAAGGGGTTTGGAGTTACCATTCATTCCACAGGAGGCGAAACAGCGGATGTTGGCGACCTAGTCCGAACGATTATTGTCGATTCGACGGTGACTGCTAGAATGCCAAGAAATAAAGTGATTGACAATGCAAATATACAAGCTGGGGATGTGATTGTTGGATTGGCTTCTTTTGGTCAAGCAACTTATGAAACCACCTATAATGGGGGAATGGGAAGTAATGGGCTAACTTCGGCAAGACACGATGTATTTGGACATTATTTAGCAAACAAATATCCCGAAAGTTTTGACGCCGCAGTTCCTAAAGAATTGGTCTATTCTGGGCAGTTAACATTAACCGATGCTGTTGAAAATTCTCCTATTGATGCAGGAAAATTAGTGTTGTCTCCAACACGAACTTATGCACCTATTATCAAAACAATTTTAGAGCGCTATACTTCTGATTCAATTCACGGAATGGTCCATTGTAGTGGAGGTGCTCAAACCAAAATTCTTCACTTTGTTGAAGATTTACATATCATAAAAGACAATATGTTTGAAGTGCCCCCTTTATTTAAGCTGATACAAGAACAATCCAATACCGATTGGAAAGAAATGTATCAAGTATTTAATTGTGGTCACCGAATGGAACTCTATGTAAAACCAGATGTTGCGGATGCCATTATTGCTATTTCTAAATCCTATAATGTGGACGCTCAAATAGTGGGACGTGTCGAAACTGCAGACTCCAAAAAATTGACCATTCAAAGTGCATTTGGAACGTTTGAGTATTAGTGATAGCGTTCATCAGCTCCGAATCCATAAAAAACAGTACTTTTGCAACATAATTCTCCAAGTAGATGTTAGAAAAAATTCAAATAGTTAAACAACGTTTCGATGAAGTCAATGATTTGATCATTCAGCCAGATATAATAGCTGATCAAAAGCGCTATGTACAACTAAACAAAGAATATAAAGATTTGAAAAAACTGGTTGACAAAGGACTGGTTTATGAATCTTTAATGTCTAATGTCGAAGAAGCTCAAGAAATTATATCGGATGGGAGTGATGCAGAAATGGTTGAAATGGCCAAGATGCAAATGGAAGAAGCCAAGGCTCAAATTCCTGCTCTAGAAGAAGAAATGAGAGTGCTTCTCATTCCAAAAGATCCAGACGATGCCAAAAATGTAGTGATGGAAATTCGTGCGGGTGCTGGTGGGGATGAAGCCAGTATTTTTGCTGGAGATTTGCATCGTATGTACACAAAATATTGTGAATCCAAAGGATGGAAAGTTGAGGTTGTAGATTTTAATGATGGAACATCCGGTGGTTTTAAAGAAATTATTTTTGAAGTAAGTGGAGAGGATGTTTATGGAACCCTAAAATTTGAAGCAGGTGTTCACCGAGTGCAACGTGTACCACAAACAGAAACCCAAGGACGTGTGCATACAAGTGCAGCTTCTGTAATTGTATTGCCTGAAGCCGAAGAATTTGATGTGCAACTCGATATGTCCGAAGTTAGAATTGAACGAACCACTTCAACAGGGCCTGGAGGACAGTCTGTAAATACAACCTATTCAGCAATTAAATTACACCACGAGCCAACAGGGATGATTGTAAGTTGTCAAGATCAAAAATCTTCCCACAAAAATTTAGAAAAAGCTCTAAAAGTATTAAGGTCTCGTTTGTACGAATTAGAATTGGCAAAAAAACAAGCAGCCGATTCTGAGAAACGAATGAGCATGGTATCTTCGGGTGATCGAAGTGCCAAAATTAGAACTTATAACTACCCGCAAGGAAGAGTGACGGAACACCGTATTGGGTTGACACTCTATGATTTGTCAAATATTATTAATGGCGATATCCAGAAAATAATAAGCGAACTCATGATGGCAGAAAACACCGAAAAACTCAAAGCAGATAACGGTACAATATAATTTTATATGACGACTCAAGCACTTGTTTCCGAAATCATAAAAAAACAATCCTTTCTTTGTATTGGTTTGGATGTGGATATGTCTAAGATACCCACTCATTTATTAGAATTAGAAGACCCAATTTTTGAGTTTAATAAAGCAATAATTGATGCAACCCACCATTTGTGTGTCGCCTATAAACCAAATACGGCCTTTTATGAAGCCTACGGATTGAAAGGTTGGAAATCGCTTCAAAAAACAATGGCCTATCTGAATACGAATTACCCTGAAATTTTTACGATTGCAGATGCAAAACGCGGCGATATTGGAAATACGAGTACAATGTATGCAAAGGCCTTTTTTGAGGATTTAGCGTTTGACAGTGTGACGGTTGCTCCTTATATGGGAAAGGATTCTATAGAACCGTTTTTAGAATTTCAAGAGAAACATACAATCATGCTCGCTTTGACCTCCAATGCAGGTGCATTTGATTTTCAAACCCTTACAACAGAAGGAAAGCCACTTTACCAATCTGTGTTAGAAACCTCTAAAGAGTGGAAGAACTCTAAAAATTTAATGTATGTCGTAGGTGCAACCAAAGCGTCTTATTTTAATGAAATTAGAAAAATTATCCCTAATAATTTTTTATTAGTTCCTGGGGTTGGTGCACAAGGAGGGAGTTTGGCTGAGGTGTGTAAAAATGGGATGAATTCACAAATCGGACTTTTGGTAAATTCTTCTAGAGGGATTATCTATGCGTCTTCTGAACTTGACTTTGCATCAAAAGCGGCTCAAAAAGCACAAATTCTACAATTGGAAATGGCAGCTTTAATGCCTGAAAAATAAATACCAACCTTCTTAAATAGTGAGCATCCAGTTTTTCTGAAGCTTTTTAAATTTATGTAATTCTCTATTCAGAATGGACATAAATTCACGCCCATCACTATTGCATTTTTCCAGACGACTGCAGTTGATAAACAAACGGTTTGTGAGCCATTTTAAGGTTTCGGCATGTTTCTGTTTTTGTTCAGAAAACAGTTCTTGTTCTGCTTTCATAATTTCAGGAGCCAACGAGTCCGATTGACGTATTATATCCCCTGAAAAATAGATGTTTTGGTCTTCGTGTCCGTTGGATTTCAAAACAGAAAGATCAGCTCTCAAATAATTTGAGATTATTTTAGAAAGAGACCCTATCTCAATGGCTTTTTTGTAAAAAGCAAGATTTAATTCTGAGGAGCTTTGAAATGCCATAATTATAATTATAATTAACTCAAAATTAGAATAAAAATTTACTAGCTTATATTTAATATTTAAAGTTATATTAGTTTATTTATTTAATTTTTAATATTTTTATTTAAAATTCTTTAATTATGAAATTAGATGTTTTGCATTCCAAAATATTAGAACAACTGCAATACAATGCGCGTGTCTCAAATACAGCCATTGCCAATCTAGTTGGAATCTCTTCACCTGCAGTTACAGAACGCATAAAAAAATTGGAAGATGCCGGAATTATAGATGGCTATTATGCCAAAGTATCCCATTTTGAGTTGGGTTATGATTTCAGAGCCTTGATTACCGTGCGTGCATTCATGGGACGCCTTCAACCATTTTTGCATAAAGTAAAAACTTTGGATGAAGTTATTAATTGTTACCGAATTACTGGAAATGAAAATATTGTAATGGAAGTGGTACTTCAAAATCAGCGTCACCTCGAAAAACTCATCGATCAACTGATTACATACGGAGAAACCAAAACTCAAATTATTCTTTCAAATGTGGTGTCAAACCGTCCGATATTAAAAAAGTAATTATATTTTTATACATTAACAATGAATAAAACCACACCCCTATGAAAACGAATTCTATTTTTTATATCGCTTTAGTGTTCCTATTTTTTACGGGCTGTCAATCTCAAAAGCGTCCTATAAAATCAAAATCAGAACATCAAAAACAGCAAAATAGTTTTTTTAAAGACGCCTCTAGATCTCCTTTGAAACCCAAAGATTTGAAAACATTTAATGGGCTTGAATTTTTTCTGATTGATTCTCTGTTTGTTGTAGAAGCACAATTGAAGCGCACCCCACATACGCCGTTCTTTGATATGAAAACGACTACTGATCGGGTGACTAAAGAACGTGTTTTTGGAATTTTGTCGTTTACTATCAATAGCGAATCGTACAGGCTTAATGTGTATCAAGCGGCTCCAGAACCAGATTCTGAGGCTGAATCAGATTATTTGTTTCTTCCTTTTTTGGATGCGACAAACGGCATAGAAACTTATGGCGGTGGCCGCTACATTGATTTAAGTATCCCACAAGGAAATCAGTTAACAATTGATTTTAATACAGCCTACAATCCTTACTGTGCTTACAATGAAAAATACTCTTGCCCCATTGTACCTAGAGAAAATTACCTCCCATTAAAAATTAATGCAGGTGTTAAACGCTTTAAAAAATATTAAAAACTTTTAGAGATAAAAAGCCCCAAAAACACAGCGGCAAGTCCAACTCCGATTGCCCCAAGTGTATAGATAAAAAAGTTTGTGAAATCACCTTCTTTTAGAAACACTTGATTCTCGTAAGCAAAGGCTGAGAATGTGGTGAAACCCCCACATAATCCAGTGATTAGGAGTAAGGTTTGGTTCTCGGAAAGCGCGCTATTTTTTAGGGTAACACCCATCAAAATTCCAATAATTAAACTTCCCAACACGTTTACAGAAAACGTACTCCAAGGAAATCCTGAAGCGGGCATTTTTAAAAATTTTCCAACCAAATACCGCAGTGCACTTCCAACCCCACCGCCTATAAAAACTAATAAAACTTGTTTCATGTGTATTTTTTAGTGTTTCCGCTAAATTAAAAATAGATTTCTTAGTAACAACCAAAAATGATTTTTATTAGTTAATCAAAATACATTATATTGGTGAATATTTGATTAAACGCTCAAAGAAACTATTAAACTTAAACTTAAAAACAAATGAAATTATTATCTAAGATTGCACTGGGCTCAATTGTGTTAGCTCAATTTTTTTGGTCTTGCAAAACTGAGGACAACTCAGAAGCTATGGATTCCAACTTTATCACCTTAAGTGCTGAGGAAAACTTTCCATTTATGGTCGAACAATTTGCAGACTTGAAAGTATTACGTTATCAAATTCCTGGATGGGAAAATTTAACTCTGAAAGAACAAAAACTAGTCTATTATTTAATCCAAGCCGGTCTTTCAGGTCGTGATATTATGTGGGATCAAAATTACCGACATAATTTAACCATACGAACAGCGCTCGAGAGTGTTTATACCAATTTTAATGGAGATAAATCAACTGATGAATGGGCGGCATTTGAAGTGTATTTGAAACGTGTTTGGTTCAGTAATGGGATCCATCATCATTACAGTAATGCCAAAATGAAACCTGATTTTTCATCGGACTATTTGAAAGCTATTTTAGATGCTTCCAATACAGTATTAGAAGGGGAGGCATTTGAAGTGATTTTTAATGATAAAGATGCTAAGAAAGTAAATCAAGCTAAAGACGTCGATAATGTTGCGGCATCTGCTGTGAACTTCTATGGACCTGGGGTGACCAATGCTGATGTGGAGTCGTTTTACTCTAATATCAGTTCTCCAGATCCCAAAAGACCATTATCTCATGGGTTAAATTCTCAACTTGTAAAAGTTAATGGAGCATTACAAGAGCGTGTTTATAAATCTGGTGGTTTGTACGGCGAAGCAATTGATGAAATTGTCAAATGGTTAGAATTGGCTAAAGGAGTTGCCGAGAACCAAGCCCAAGAGGATGCTTTAGGGTTACTCATTCAATATTACAATACAGGAGATTTACAAATTTGGGACGATTACAACGTGGCATGGACTGCTGCAACTGATGGAAATATTGACTATATCAATAGTTTTATAGAAGTTTATAATGATCCTTTAGGATACAGAGGTTCTTACGAAACAATCGTTCAAATTAAAGACTTTGACATGTCTGCAAAAATGGCGGTTTTATCTAAAAATGCACAATGGTTTGAAGATAATTCGCCATTATTTCCAGAACATAAAAAGAAAAATGTTGTAGGGGTGAGTTATAAAACTGTCAACGTAGCAGGTGAAGCAGGTGATGCCTCGCCAACCACTCCAATTGGAGTGAATCTTCCAAATGCGAATTGGATCCGTGCGGAGGTAGGAAGTAAATCTGTTTCTTTAGGAAACATTACCAATGCCTATAATAACTCTGGAAGTTCTGGAAGACTCAAAGAATTTGTGAACGACGATCAAGAGTATGAGCTTGAGAAAAAATACGGTCAATTAGCAGACAAGTTACATACAGCACTTCACGAAGTTGTGGGACATGCGTCTGGACAATTAAACCCAGGGGTTGGAGAAACAAAAGAAACGCTAAAAAACTATGCATCTACTCTTGAAGAAGGGCGTGCAGATTTAGTAGGACTTTATTTTCTATACAATACGAAACTACAAGAGTTAGGACTGGTTGAAGATTGGAAAGCGGTTGGGATGGCAGCTTTTGATGGCTATATCCGAAATGGTTTAATGACTCAATTAATTCGATTAAACCTTGGAGATGATGTCGAAGAAGCGCACATGAGAAACCGTCAGTGGGTAAGTGCTTGGGCCTATGAAAAAGGACTTAAAGATAATGTGATTGAAAAAGTAACCCGTGATGGAAAGACCTATTTCAATATCAATGATTATGAAAAACTAAACGATTTATTTGGTGAGTTACTTCGTGAAACCCAACGTATCAAATCTGAAGGAGATTTTGCAGCAGTGCAAGCCCTGGTAGAAGGGTATGGTGTGAAAGTTGATCAAGAGATTCACGCAGAAGTTTTAGAACGTAACAAACAATTTAAATCAGCTCCCTATGGTGGATTTGTGAATCCAGTCTTAGTACCACAAACAGATGCTGAGGGTGAAATTACTTCAATCGAAGTAAACTATGTAAAGAGTTTTGAGGGTCAGATGCTCAACTACTCTGAAAATTATAGTTTTTTACCAGAAGTAAACTAAGGAAGTTTATTTTCAATATATATAAGTCACTTTTCTAAATGGTAAGTGACTTTTTTAATAACCTAAAATAAATTTAATAGCAGCAATACCAGCAATAAAGCCAATAAAAGCTAACAAAACCCATAAACTTCCTTTGTAATATTTTTGATGAAGATTAAAATCTTTGCGGTAAGCATAGATAATAACCCCAATAAAAACGATGGCAAAAAGGATTCCGAAAGTAAGTTGTCCTTGACTGAACATAATTATGTATTTTTAGGCTTTTAAATTGAGCCAAATTTATAAAAAATTATAAGAATCACAGCATGTTTGACCTTTCATCTTTGGAGGGTTGAAATGTGTAAAAAACAACCAATATGAACGCTAAAATAAAAGCAGTACAACAATTCCATGAAGCCTTTAAAATTGGCTATAGCACCTCTCTAAAAGCGGATTTAGGCACTGCTAAAAACACACTTCGTTTTGATCTAATGAAAGAAGAAAATGAAGAATATTTAGAAGCTGCCAATAATAACGACATGGTCGAAGTGGCGGATGCTTTAGGAGACATGCTTTATATTCTTTGTGGAACAATTATTGAACACGGAATGCAACACAAAATTGAAGCTGTTTTCGAAGAAATTCAACGCAGTAATATGAGCAAATTAGGAGCCGATGGTCAACCTATTTACCGTGAGGACGGAAAAGTATTAAAAGGACCAAACTATTTTAAACCCAATATTCAAGGAATTTTAGAGTCGTAACTACTCAACGCTTACTGTCCACCCAAATAAATCTTCTGCTTTATTTGTCTGAATATCTGTGATGCGTTTTTTTAATTGTAATCCAACAGGGTTTTCGAGTTCCGGTAAGTGATAATCGGTATCTTTAAATCCAAAGGTTGCAATTGGAGAAATAACGGCTGCAGTTCCTGCCCCAAACATTTCTTTTAAACTGCCATTTTTTGAAGCTTCAACAATTTCTGTGACAGTGAATTTTCGGACTTCTACCTTGATGCCTTCATCTTTTGCAATGTCGAGAACACTTTTTCTAGTGATGCCATCCAAAATTCGATCGCTTGTTGGTCCCGTAATTAGCGTATCATTAATACGTACAAAAATATTCATTGCTCCAGCCTCTTCAATATATTCATGCGTATTGTCATCGGTCCAAATCACTTGGTGATACCCTTTGTCAATCGCTAATTGAGTAGGGTAAAATTGCCCTGCATAGTTGCCACCTGCTTTTGCATATCCTACGCCTCCGTTTGCTGAGCGTGAATAGTTTTGTTCAATAAGAACTTTTACTTTTCCTGCAAAATAAGCTCCTGAAGGTGCTGTACAAATTATAAATTTATAGGCATTTGCGGGTGAAGCATGAAAGCCTTCTCCTGTTGCAAACATGATTGGTCTGATATAAAGAGAGCTTCCATCTTGCGTTGGAATCCATTGTTCATCAACTCTAAGCAATGCTTTTAAGCCTTCCATGAATACTGCTTCTGGTAATTCGGGAATAGATAATCGTTTGGCAGAAATGTTAAGACGTTTAAAGTTTTCGTCTGGACGAAATAACCACGTTTTTTTATCAGCGTCTTTATACGCTTTCATCCCTTCAAAAATAGATTGTCCATAATGAAAAATTTTTGCAGACGGCATTAATGAAATGGGTTGAAACGGTACGATTTCAGGAGTTCCCCAGCTACCATTGGTATAATCACAGACCAACATATGATCAGAAAAAACGGATCCAAATCCAAGATTTTCAAAATCAATACTATTGATTTTTGATGCTGATGTAGGGGTTACTTTGATTGTGTTCATAAGTTGGCTTTAAACATTATGTTTACAAATTTACAGAAATAAATGTTTTGACAATATCAATCTTTCAAAACTTCTTATATTTATGCGTTATTTAAAAAAAAAACTAAGCAATACAATGAAAAATATACTTGTACTATTCACAACATTCCTCTTATTACATTCTTGTAAACAAAAGGTACAACCGACACAATCGCCAATTCAGGTGGACTCAACAGTTTACCAAGTTTATGGAGCTGCTTTAGATGCCCAATCGGTACTTTCTATAAACGCTTTAGCGGACTCATTTTCAACGATGAAAAAAACAGATACCCTGTTTGCGAAAGTTCAGGGCACAATTAAAGAAGTATGTTCTAAAAAAGGCTGTTGGATGACCCTTGATTTGGGTGGCGAAAAAGACTTGATGGTTCGTTTTAAGGATTATGGTTTCTTTATGCCTTTGGATGCTAAAGGAGAAGTTATTATCAATGGATACGCCACTATCTCTGAAACTTCTGTTGAAGAATTAAGGCATTATGCAGAAGATGCTGGCGCCTCAGAACAGGAAATTGAAGCTATTGTAGAACCAGAACTCACTTATAGTTTTGAAGCTGATGGTGTGCTTTTGGCTCAACCTTCTAGTTAACCAAACCGATGAAGCGTACAGTCATCACCACTTCTGATGGATCAAAAACCATTCAAATTGAAGACTGGGACGAGCAATACCATTCCATTCATGGCGCCATTCAAGAATCCCAACATGTATTTATTAAAACGGGGCTACATCATTTTTTAAATCGAAACAATCCAAAAGATCTTACTATTCTTGAAATTGGATTTGGAACGGGACTTAATGCATTTTTGACTGCTTTGGTATCGGATAAACAAGATATTCAAATTCACTATGAAGGCGTTGAGGCCTATCCGGTTCTGACCGAAGAATTATCACAATTAAATTATGCTTCACAAATTGCCCCAAATAAACAGACACTTTTTGATGCGTTACACAAGGTTTCTTGGGGAGAATTACATCCGATTACTTCTCTTTTTTCGTTAAAGAAACGCCAACAGTTTTTTTCTGATATTTCAGATAAAAATTCTTTTGAGCTTATTTATTTTGATGCGTTTGGTCCACGAGTTCAACCAGAATTATGGACAGTTTCTATTTTTAAAAGCATGTTTAATGCCTTAAAAAATAAGGGTGTTTTAGTTACCTATTCGGCAAAAGGCAGTGTACGTCGCGCGCTACAAACCGCTGGGTTTGTAGTTGAACGCTTGGAAGGACCTCCAGGTAAACGGGAGATGTTGAGAGCAACTAAACCTTCAGAAATATGTTAGCATTTCCCTAATTAAATAGGGTAGGAAGCCTAAAGTATTGTTAAACCTATCTGAATTCAATTTTATAGAAGTTGTTATCACTAATTTTGTTATGATGGGACAAACACTCTTAATTACTGGAGCTACAGGATTGGTCGGAAAAGCGTTGGTAAAACAATGTTTGGCGGATGGACATACGGTACACTATTTGTCCACCCGAAAATCTAAAATTTTACAACAATCAAACTATATAGGATTTTATTGGAACCCACAAGATCAAACAATCGATTTGGCTTGTTTTGAAGGGGTTGAGGTGGTTTTTAATTTAGCAGGAGCTTCCATTGCTCAACGCTGGAGCAACGCCGCTAAGACGTCTATTTTATCCAGCAGAACCGATGCCTTAGCGTTGTTGCATTCAAGTATCGAAACCCATAAATTTCCAGTCAAACATATCATTTCAGCAAGTGCGATTGGAATTTATCCAGATTCTAAAACCCGTTACTATGATGAAAAATTTCAAGGAACGGACGCCAGTTTTTTACGCTCAGTTGTAAAGTTATGGGAGGGGAGTTTAAAACCTTTTCAACCTCTTGGAATTAAAACCACAGCATTGCGTATTGGAATCGTGTTGGATACGCACGAAGGTGCATTGCCAAAAATCATGCAACCGATCAAACAATATATTGGTGCCGCGTTAGGTTCTGGCGATCAATGGCAGTCTTGGATTCATATTGACGATTTAGTACGTATATTTATGTTTGTATTTGAATCCAAATTAGAAGGCGTTTACAATGCCGTTGCACCAAATCCAGTTCAACAAACAGAACTCACAAAATTAATAGCAAAAATTCTTCAGCGCCCACTAATATTACCCAACGTTCCTGAATTTGTCCTTCGACTTATGTTGGGCGAAATGTGTGCGATTGCACTCGAAAGTCAACGCGTCTGTGCAGCCAAGATTCAAGATGCAGGTTTTAAATTTAATTATATCGAGTTGGAGCCTGCTTTGGAAGATTTGATTGCTTAAATCCTCCGTTTAATTCCTTAGATGACTTTTAACACCCTCAAATTTAAAAAATACTTTGTGACATTTTGACATTTTATTAATAATGGCAGTACTTTTGCCATTGGTTATAAAAAAAATTAATCACCCAAAGGGTTTATACACACAATGAGTAAAAAAGAAACCAAAGCGGAAGTAGAACTTCCAGAAGAAACCATAACAAATGAAGCGGTCAACGAAGAAACGACCACAGAGCCAACGGTTGAACTCACAGCAGAGGAACAATTAGCAGCCGATTTAGCGCAGGAAAAAGACAAGTTTTTACGTTTGTTTGCGGAGTTTGAAAACTACAAGCGACGTACGACAAAAGAGCGTATTGAGTTATTTTCTACGGCAAGTCAAGACGTAATCAAGGCATTACTGCCCGTATTAGATGATTTTGATCGTGCATTGTTAGAAATATCTAAAAGTGAAGCAACTGAACTTTCAAAAGGGGTGGAGCTGATTAAAAATAAATTATTCTCGACTCTTGAGCAAAAAGGATTGGAGTTTATTGAGGTAAAAGCTGGTGATGTATTTAATGCAGATGACCATGAAGCAATTACACAAATCCCAGCCCCTTCAGATGATATGAAAGGAAAAATTATTGATGTAATCGAAAAAGGTTACAAGTTAGGTGAGAAAGTAATTCGTTTTCCAAAAGTAGTTATTGGGAACTAATTTAATTAAGATATAAAAGGACACTACTGAGATGGCAAAACGCGATTATTACGACATACTAGGCATTAGCAAAGGTGCTTCTGCTGCAGAGATTAAAAAAGCTTACAGAAAAATGGCGGTTAAATATCATCCCGATAAAAATCCAGATGATAAAGCAGCTGAAGAAAAATTCAAAGAAGCTGCAGAAGCCTATGAAGTATTAAGTGATCCAGATAAAAAGGCGCGTTTTGATCAATTTGGTCATCAAGCGTTTGAAGGTGGCGGCGGTTTTGGCGGCGGCGGAATGAATATGGATGACATCTTTAGTCAGTTTGGCGATATTTTTGGCGGCGGCGGTGGCTTTGGTGGCTTCGGAGGTGGACAACGTCAGCGGGTGATGAAAGGCAGTAACCTACGGATTCGTGTTAAATTAACATTAGAGGAAATTGCAACTGGCGTTGAGAAGAAAGTCAAAGTCAAGCGTAAAATGCAAGCCAAAGGCGTGACCTACAAAACCTGTTCGGTATGTAATGGTCAAGGGCAAGTTACGCGAGTGACCAATACAATTTTAGGTCGTATGCAAACGGCAGCGCCTTGTAATACCTGTGGGGGTACAGGTCAAACCATAGACAATCGCCCTCCAAATTCAGATTCTCAAGGGTTTGTAGTAGAAGAGGAAACCGTTTCTATAAAAATACCTGCTGGGGTTGTAGATGGCATGCAGCTAAAAGTAACTGGTAAAGGAAATGCTGCTCCCGGAAATGGGATTTCTGGTGATTTATTAGTGGCTATTACCGAAGAAACACACCCAACCTTACAACGTGAAGGTGACAATTTACATTACGATTTGTATGTGAGTTTGCCCGATGCAATTTTAGGGTCTTCCATAGAAATTGAGACTGTAACGGGGAAAGTCCGTTTAAAAATTGAAGCCGGCGTACAATCAGGAAAAATACTACGCCTTCGTGGTAAAGGAATTCCAAATGTAAACGGTTATAGTCGTGGAGATTTGTTGGTGCACATCAACGTTTGGACGCCAAAAACATTGAGCAAAGAACAAAAAACGTTTTTTGAAAAAATGAAGTCGGATGAGCATTTTTCTCCAAAACCAGAAAGCTCGGATAAGTCCTTTTTTGAAAAGGTGAAGGATATGTTTTCCTAAAGGGTTTGGGGACTGATATATGAGATCCTCGTTGTTCTATAATTTCATTTTCGTTCATTTTTTATTTAGAGCTTCAATTCTTTCTTTATAGTAATCGTCACCACTTATTTC
>JABAZA010000061.1 GCA_018608725.1 Flavobacteriaceae bacterium | reverse complement strand
TTGAAAGATTTGAAGAAAAAACAAAGCAATCAATTCAAAATAATATTATATTTAAGGATTCCTTTTGTGTTGAAGATTTTAAATCGGAATACAACTCGTACAAAGGAAATGCTTATGGAATGGCAATGACATTATTACAAACGGCCTTTTTGAGACCAAAACTAAAAAGTAACAAAGTAAAAAATTTATTTTTCACAGGACAATTAACTGTCCCTGGACCAGGAGTGCCCCCTTCTCTAATCTCCGGAAAACTGACCTCAGAACTTATTCAAAAGATGCTGAATAAAAGTTAAGCAGCTTCGTTTAAAAAAATAAAAAAATAGTTTATGAAGTCCATATTTGATACTGTATCAAAAGACTGTAGTCGAATTATCACACAAACCTATAGCACCTCGTTTTCGATGGCTACAAAAATGCTGTCTAATTCGATTCGACAGGATATTTATAATATTTACGGTTTTGTACGCCTCGCTGATGAAATTGTAGATTCATTTCATGATTACGATAAAGAAGCATTGTTTATTCAATTTGAAACGGATTTAGAAGCGGCGCTCATTAATAAAATAAGTTTGAACCCAATCCTAAATTCATTTCAAGAAACCTATCACAACTATAATATTGACAAAGAGATGGTTGATGCGTTTATGAATTCAATGCGTCAAGATCTACACAAAACGGTCTATCACACTGAAGAAGAGTATAAAAATTACATTTACGGCTCGGCTGATGTGGTTGGCCTCATGTGCTTAAAAGTATTTGTAAAAGGAGACCATGAAAAGTATGAGAAGCTTAAAGAAACAGCAATGGCTTTGGGATCTGCATTTCAAAAAGTAAATTTCCTCAGAGATTTAAAAGCCGATCACGACGAATTAAACCGAACCTATTTCCCTAATACGGATTTGAATAACTTAGATGAAATCTCTAAAAAGGCTATTATTGACGATATAGAAAAAGATTTTGCAGAAGGATTGCAAGGAATTAAACAACTCCCTTTAGAAGCAAAATTTGGCGTTTTTATGGCGTATCGTTACTATAATCAACTTCTTGTAAAACTAAAAACAACCCCTGCGCTCGAAATTAAAAGTACCCGTATTCGAGTCCCTGATTATAAAAAAGTAGAACTGCTCACCCGCAGTTATGTCAAATACCAACTCAATCTATTATAACCGCTATTATGAACACATTTTTATGGATACTCGTTTTTTTAGGAACCTTTTCAACCATGGAATTTATGGCGTGGTTTACACATAAATACGTCATGCACGGGTTTTTATGGAGCCTACACAAAGATCACCATCACAAAGATCACAAAAGTTGGTTTGAACGCAATGATGCCTTTTTTATTTTCTATGCAGTGGTTAGTATGACCTGTTTTTACTTTTGGAGTTACGAAGGATTTTGGGCAGGACTTCCGATTGGCTTAGGAATTATGGCGTATGGAGCGACCTACTTTATTGTACACGATATTTTTATTCATCAACGCTTTAAATTATTTCGAAATGCCAACAATTGGTACGCAAAAGGGCTGAGACGTGCACACAAAATACATCACAAACATCTTGGGAAAAGCGATGGCGAATGTTTTGGAATGTTATTTGTACCGTTCAAATACTTTAAACGGTAAAACATGAATACACTCTATCTTTTATTAAACTTAGGGTCTATTTCGGTGCCGTTTCTATATAGTTTTCATCCAAGATTACAACTCCACAAACGATTCCTCTGGGTCTTTATTTCAATCCTTCTAACGATGGTAATTTTTATTCCGTGGGATGTGATTTTTACAAGGCATGAAATCTGGGGGTTTAATGAGACCTATTTTTTAGGCCCCAAATTTTTAAGTCTTCCTCTTGAAGAATGGTTGTTTTTTATTTGTATTCCCTTTGCTTGTGTATTTACGCATTATGCACTCCTTCTCTATTTTCCGAATTTAAAACTTAGCAAAGCAGCCACTAAAGCGATTAGTTTTGGACTTATAACGCTGTTATTTATTCTCATTGTTGGTAATTATGATAAGTGGTACACGCTGATTAATTTTAGCTTGGCAATTCCGTTAACCGTGCTTGTTTATAAATATAACACCAAATTGCTTCAACATTTTTTCTTGACTTTTTTAGTAATGCTGATTCCATTTTTTATTGTAAATGGCATCTTAACCGGTAGTTTTATTGACAATCAAGTGGTGTGGTACAACAATGCCGAAAACTTAGGCATCCGTATGGGTACAATTCCTGTTGAAGATAGTATTTACGCATACACTATGATTCTTTGTAATTTATTTCTAACGGAATTTTTCACAAAGAAGTTTCATAACAAAAAACACTCGAACTGACAAACGGTTAGGATGTCACTTCGAGTGAATTTATAAAGACTTGCCTACTTAGTATAACTTTCCGGAATACGAAGGTGAGTGAGTTCACTCTCCTTAGGCGTTTTGTTTTTTGATAAGGTTCAAAGCAGACCCTTCATTATACCATTCAATTTGAGAATCGTTATAGGTATGGTTTGCAATAATGATATCCTTAGAACCATCGGCATGAACCGCTTCAATAGTAAGGGGTTTCCCTGGTGCAAATGCATTCAAGTCCACAAAATTAAAGGTATCATCTTCTTGAATTAAATCATAATCTGATTCCGTCGCAAAAGTCAATCCTAACATTCCTTGTTTTTTAAGGTTTGTTTCATGGATACGTGCAAATGATTTTACAATGACCGCAACTACTCCCAAATGACGTGGCTCCATCGCCGCATGTTCTCTTGAAGATCCTTCACCATAATTATGATCGCCAACAACAATGGTATGAATACCTTTGGACTTGTATTCACGTTGGGTTTTAGGTACCGCATCATAATCCCCTGTAAGTTGATTTTTTACAAAGTTTGTTTGCATATTAAACGCATTCACAGCACCAATCAAACAGTTGTTTGAAATATTATCTAAATGTCCTCTGTAACGCAACCAAGGTCCTGCCATAGAGATATGGTCAGTGGTACATTTTCCGTGTGCTTTTATTAATAGTTTGGCACCTTGAATTGTATTTCCAATTGGCTCAAAAGGGGTTAAAAGTTCTAGACGTTCAGAATCTGCAGCAACCTCAACTTTCACATGACTGCCATCTTCTTCAGGTGCTAAATAGCCCGCATCTTCCACAGCAAAGCCTTTTTCTGGCAACTCGTGTCCTGTGGGTTCATCTAACATGACTTTATCGCCATCTTTATTTATCAGTGAATCTGTTAATGGATTAAAGTCTAAGCGGCCAGAAATCGCAATTGCAGCAACCATTTCTGGTGATGCTACAAACGCATGGGTATTTGGATTTCCATCAGCCCGTTTAGCAAAGTTTCTGTTAAAGGAGTGAACAATACTATTTTTGGGAGCATTTTTAGGGTCTTCATAACGTCCCCATTGCCCAATACAAGGACCACAAGCGTTGGTGAATATCTTAGCATCTAGATTTTCAAATACCTCTAAAATTCCATCACGTTCTGCTGTATATCGTACCTGTTCAGAACCCGGATTAATTCCAAATTCTGCTTTGGTAACCAAGCCTTTATCCAATGCTTGTTGTGCGATGGAAGCTGCACGCGATAAATCTTCGTACGATGAATTGGTACAAGATCCAATCAAGCCCCACTCTACTTTTAAAGGCCAATCGTTTGATTTTGCTTTGTCGGTCATAGTTCCTACTTCTGTTGCTAAATCTGGCGTAAAAGGCCCGTTGATATGTGGCATTAAAGTCGATAAATCAATCTCAATTAATTCATCAAAATAATCTTCTGGAGATGCATATACTTCCGGATCGGCTGTTAACGAATCTTTTACTTGATTGGCAGCATCAGCTACATCATTTCTATCTGTAGAACGCAGGTAACGCTCCATTGATTCATCATAACCAAAAGTGGAAGTTGTGGCACCAATTTCGGCACCCATATTACAAATAGTTCCTTTTCCTGTACAGGACATAGAAGTTGCTCCAGGTCCAAAGTATTCTACAATAGCTCCTGTTCCCCCCTTTGCTGTTAAGATTCCTGCAACCTTGAGAATAACGTCTTTTGGTGCAGTCCAACCTGAAAGATTTCCTGTTAATTTGACTCCAATAAGTTTAGGGAATTTAAGCTCCCAAGCCATGCCTGCCATCACATCCACAGCATCTGCACCACCAACTCCAATAGCAATCATTCCCAGTCCTCCAGCATTCACGGTATGTGAATCTGTTCCAATCATCATCCCACCCGGAAAGGCATAATTTTCGAGTACCACTTGGTGAATAATTCCAGCACCAGGCTTCCAAAATCCGATACCATATTTATTCGATACTGATTCTAAGAAATTAAATACTTCATTACTATTATTTAATGCAAATTGTAAATCTTTAGTCGCTCCAACTTTGGCCTGGATCAAGTGATCACAATGCACTGTTGTAGGAACTGCTACTTGCTTTTTCCCGGCTTGCATAAACTGTAATAATGCCATTTGAGCTGTCGCATCCTGACAAGCAATTCTGTCGGGTGCAAAGTCAACATAATCTTTACCACGCTCATATGCTTTTGCAGCAGTGTCGTCCCAAAGGTGACTGTAAAGTATTTTTTCTGATAAGGTTAGCGGACGTCCAACAAGTTGACGTGCTTTTTCAATGCGTCCCGGCATTTGACGGTACACTTCTTTAATAACATTTATATCGAAAGCCATAATCTGAATAATTTTATTTGGTAATAATCGCTCGTAAAAGTACGAATTAAATAAAATTATATTCAATTAAATAGGCAATAAGAAACCTAAATAACTATAATTCAATTAAAAGTAAATTTTACTTTAATAAATTAAATTATTATTAGAATTTCAGTTTAAAAGTTGTGATAAAATGACTAAAACGGAATTAAAATAAATTTTCAATAATGGATTCTACCGAAACACCATCGGCTTCCGCCTTATAATTCTTGATAATTCTGTGACGAAGAATACTAACTGCAACGGCCTGAACATCTTCGATATCTGGCGAAAGTTTACCGTTAATTACCGCATAGGTTTTGGCGGCTAAAATTAGATTTTGAGAAGCTCTTGGACCTGCACCCCAATCGACATATTTTTTAATTATTGGAATTGTTGACGAAGCATCTGGACGCGTTTTACCAACCATTTTAACCGCATATTCAATGACGTTATCAGGCACTGGAATTTTGCGAATAAGTGCTTGAAAATCTATGATTTCGCTTGCAGAAAAAACCACTTCAACTTCCGATGTTGTGCTTACAGTAGTCAACTTTACTACTTGCACTTCTTCTTCAAAACTTGGATACGTCAGGTTGATTGAGAACATGAACCGGTCCAATTGTGCTTCAGGTAACGGATAGGTACCTTCTTGCTCAATCGGGTTTTGAGTAGCCAATACAAAATAGGGAGTGTTCAATTTATAATGGTGTCCTGCAATAGTAACCGACCGCTCTTGCATAGCTTCTAAAAGTGCTGCTTGTGTTTTTGGCGGGGTTCTATTGATTTCATCGGCTAATATAATGTTTGAAAATATAGGACCTTTAATGAATTTGAATTGACGATCGGTGTCTAAAATCTCACTTCCCAAGATATCACTCGGCATTAGGTCTGGAGTAAATTGAATCCGTTTAAAATCCAAGCCTAGTGCCTTGGCAATTGTATTTACCATTAGGGTCTTTGCCAGTCCGGGGACACCGACTAACAAGGAGTGCCCACCAGAGAATATGGAGATTAGAATTTGTTCAATGACCGCATCTTGACCTACAATGACTTTAGAGATTTCTTGTTTTAAAGTCTCGTACTTCTTGAGGTGTTGTTTTAAAGATGCAACATCTGACATGGCTTAGTTGATTTTGAACCAGTTACTATTAAAATCACAGCTACGTAACTCGCCATTAATTTTAATATAAGTATCCATAATTTTTTCTTCTTGCCACTTCTCAATCGCGTTCAATTGTTTTTCTTGAAGTGCAAGGGCCTTAATCTTTAAATAATCTTGTGCAAAATTAGCCTCATGTTCATCGACACGAGCAGTAACTGTTAAAATCTTAAATTTCACTGGATGAATTCGATCTTGGTCTTTTAGGACTGGACTTACTTCGTTGTCTTTTAAGTTCTGTATTTGAGAATATAATTCAGGATCCATTTTAGTGAGCTCAAAATTATAGTCTTGTGTTTCAGGATTTCGAAGTTGACCGCCGTCAAACTTAGTTTCTTCTTCGTCACTTGCTTCTCTAGCAGCTTCTGCAAATGTAATTTCACCATCGAGGATGCTTTGTCTTACTTTTTCGAGTTTTTCTTTTGCTTCTTTGATGGCTGTTGGTGTCACTTTTGGAATTAATAGAATATGTCTAATATCAAATTCTTGACCTCTAATTTTTTCCAATTGAATGATATGATAACCAAAATCTGTTTTAAAAGGTTTAGAAACCTCTCCTTCTTGTAAAGAAAATGCAACTTCTCTAAACTCTTTTGCCATTACAGGACGTTTCCTGTTAAGTGTGTATTTTCCACCTGTTCGTTTAGATCCAGGATCTTCGGTATAAAGAACAGCCTTGGTTGTAAAACTTGCGCCGTTATCAATAACGTCAGCTCTGAATTCATTCAAACGTTTGATGACTTTATCAACTTCTGCTTTTGTTGTTTCTGGAACCACAACAATTTGAGCAACACGCATTTCAGTACCAAACTGTGGGCGTTCTTCTTCTGCGATTTTATTAAAAAACTGACGTACTTCGTCTGGAGTAACTTCAATTTCTTCAATAATTGCTTGTTGCATCATCGATGCCATTTTACCATTTTTATTCAGCTCAAACATTTCATCTCTGAGTTCTTTTTCAGATGATTTTTTGTAATAAGCAATTAATTTTTCCATAGAACCGATCTGTTCTGCAAATCCTTCTAGTTGTTGATCGACATAGGATCTTACCTCTGCATCATTTATCTCAATACTATCTTGAATGGCATGATGAACATAGAGTTTATCTTCTAAAAGTTTGCCAAAAAGTTGACAACGCGTAATGTCTTCTGTCGAAATACCTCCGGCTTCTAATTGGGTAAATTGTTTGTCGATATCGGAGTCTAAAATAACAAAGTCACCAATCACAGCAGCAACACCATCTATTTTGACACGTTGAATGGTATCAACCATGGATGTCTTCGGTGCTTCAACCTCAACAGACTCTTCAATAATTTCTTGTGAAAAAGAAAAAAGAGTAGTGAATAAACAAAATCCTAGTACGTAATACTTAATTATATATTTCAAATTTTTTGTTTTTAATGGCATCATTAACTATGTCACTTTTTAGTTGTTTGATGAGTTTTAACTTTCGATTATTAATGATAATTTGCCTTAAGGTCGGCAACACATATTCAATAGGTGCTTGGTTCCCTCGTTCTAAAACTTCATTAATCTGCATCAAATATAACCCTAAAGAATCTTTGAGCTGTATAAAATTTGGTTTTTTTAACAGTACTTTATTAAAACCTAATTGTAAGGGTGTAATTTTAGAAATTGCTTGTTCGGATTTTATCCAAATTGAATCTTTTAAATAAAAAGAATTGAATTGAATGGATATAGAATCTAAGCGTGTTTGATCCTCTGAATTAAAACGCTTGAACCGTTTTTTGACTTCTTCTAAGTTGGATAGTTTTGAATTTACATTCACATATCTCATTTTTAAGAGGTCTTCTTTTAAAATAAAAAGCTGCTGATTACTTGAGTAAACGTCGTCTAATTCCTGTTTTGTGATGGAAGTATCCAAATTCTTATTTACCAAAGCCTCAACATAAGCAGATGTGTACAAATCACTTTTGTATTGTTGAACAAGTTGTTCAAACTCTGATTGCGTCTCTTTAGTTAGATTAAGATTCGCTCCATCAATTAGAAGTTGTGTGGTAGCCCAATTATTAATAATATTTTGGACATATATAATGCTATCTGATTCCGATTGATCTTTTACAAAACTGAAATCAATATCTGTTTCATACAAAAACGCATCGTTTACACGTGCCAAAGGAGTTGCTTCTGAGGGTGCCGGTCGTAGATTACATCCCGCCAATACCAAAAAAGAAATTATAAATAGTCGGTTGAAGTCGTTCAAAATTAGTTAGAAATTAATGCGTTTACTTTTGCAAGTACGTCTTGATTGATATCTACCTTAAATTTAGCGCGTAATTCGTTAATCCACTCGGACTCTAATGTTATCTGATAATCCGCTAACAGCTGACCTTTAGCCTCTTCAAAAGTCTTAAGAGCTGTTGGCTTTAAAGCAGTTATATTAATAACATAAAAGTTTGAATTTTCCTCAATTACTTTAGAAACTCCCGTTTTAAATGGAAAACTTTTAGGCAATGCAGGGTGTCCTAGTTCCAGTTCGCCATTTGAAAAGATAACGTTTTGCTGCTCTTTATTTAGCGCTTCATCAATCATTTTATTTGACTGATTTTTAGCCCAATATTTACGAACTTTTTTGATGTAAGTTTTATCAGATGATCGTGCTACAGAGCCTTCAATTCTATCAGGCCAAATATAGTTTTGTTTATTTAAATTGTAAAATTCTTGAAGACCTATGGAGTCGTTTTTGGCACCCTCCCATATCTTGTCTTGCATCAATTCAAATAACAACAAACCTTCTCGGTATTCATTTAGAATATATGAAAACTCTTGATTTTCATTTTCTAGATTTTCTTCTTTGTACTTGAATACAGATTTTTCCAAGAAAGTTTCATATTGTTTTTTAACAACTACTGAGGTTGGCCATTCTTTTTTAATTGATTTTAGATTTTTGTTTATAAATTCCAAAAAGTCTAAATACGTATATGTTTGGTTTTTAACACTCAAAAAGGATTGACTCTTGTTAAATTTACTTGAGAGTTCCCATACATTATCAGATGTATTATAACTTAAATTTGATTCGAATTTCGCTAGCTTTGAGTTTGGAGTTTCAATATGATATTCAGCTAATAATTGTTCCAACATTTTTGCTTTTACAAGCTGAGAACGCGAATCTTTACCAACTCTATTTTTTAATTCTGACTGCAATTTTTCAAAAGATTGTACCTCTTTTCTGTTGATATATTTTAAAATATGCCATCCAAATTGTGTTTGAATTGGTTTAGAGATTGGATTGGATGGAGACAGTTCAAAGGCTGTTGTTTCAAAAATCTCAGAGTTTATCTGACCAGATTTGAAAGGTTTGAGTTCACCACCATGAATTGAACTGCTTTTATCATCAGAAAATTGTTTCGCGAGTTCTCCAAAGTCTTCACCCTGAAGTAACAAACGGTGCAATTCCTGAATGCGATCTTTCGCTACTAGTGTAGAGTCTTTTTGTGTGTTGGCAATCATAATATGAGCTACAGACACCTGACCTTTTGACTTTCTTTTCTCTAAAACTTTGACCACATGGAAGCCAAATCTTGTTCGGAACGGTTGAGAAACGGAACCAACTTCGGTTGCATAGGCCGCAGATTCAAAATTATACACCATTTTAAAAGCAGAAAAATAACCTAGATCTTCTACAAAAACAGATTTTCCGTTGTGGAGTTCCTTTTTTAGGGACTCAAAATCTTCATTTAAAAATCGTTCTCTGTAGGCTTCAATTTTAGAGTATGCTGCTAATGTGTCTGTTTCAACTTCATCCAACAGCACTAGAATATGTTGCGCTTTTACTTCATTTTCTGTTCGCTCATAGGCTTCACGAACTAAATCATCCGTCACATTTTTATCGGTCAAATAGGTTTGAGTTAATTGATTTTTATAGGACTTGAATTCATTTAAATACACAGGATCTTTGTCGTATCGCAATGCTTTTGCTTCAGTTAATTTTAATTTATAATTCACAAACAACTCTAAATATGAATCAACTTCTTTTTGAGAATCATCTTGAACTAAGTTCAGATTTTTATTGTAAACTCTCATAAATTCATTCGCTGAGATAGGTTCTCCTGAGATTGTAAGTAAAATATCGTTTTCAGATATTTGAGCATTTGATAGAAGAAATGAAAAGCAGGCCGTACTTAGAAATAGGAAGGTTTTATGCATATTATTATTATTTTGTGAAAATCAAAAATACTAATTATAAGGGAGAATACAAATGTAAATTCCTTGTGTCATAAAAAAAATAGACTCTGAATTTACTATCTAGAATAATTAGGTGCTTCTTTTGTAATCATGACGTTATGCGGATGGCTTTCGCTGATTCCGGAAGAGGTAATTTTTACAAAACGACCGGTCTCTTTAAGGGTTTGAATATCTTTGGCGCCACAATATCCCATCCCTGCTCTGATACCTCCAATAAACTGGTGGATGCTTTCATACAAATCGCCTTTGTAAGGTACACGCCCTACAATACCTTCTGGAACCAATTTTTTGATATCGTCTTCAACATCTTGAAAGTAACGGTCTTTACTGCCTTCTTTCATAGCCTCAACAGAGCCCATTCCGCGATATGATTTAAATTTTCGACCTTCATAAATGATGGTTTCACCTGGGGATTCTTTGGTACCGGCTAAGAGTGATCCGAGCATAACACAGTCGGCTCCAGCTGCAATTGCTTTTGGAATATCTCCTGTGTATCTAATTCCTCCATCTGCAATTACGGGCACTCCTGTACCTTTGAGCGCGGCTGCAACTTCAAGAACGGCTGAAAATTGAGGAAATCCAACGCCTGCAACCACTCGTGTTGTACATATAGATCCAGGCCCTATACCAACTTTAACAGCATCGGCTCCTGCCTCAACTAGATATTTAGCAGCTTCAGCAGTGGCAATATTCCCAACTACAACATCCAAATCTGGATATTTTGCTTTAATCGATTTTAAAACATCAACAACTCCTTTTGTATGTCCATGCGCTGTATCAATTATAACGGCATCAACTCCAGATTTCACTAAGGCTGCGGTACGTTCAACAGCGTCTGGTGTGACGCCAATTGCTGCGGCAACTCGAAGTCTTCCATAAGTATCTTTGTTAGAAATTGGTTTCTGCGTTAATTTTGTAATATCTCTAAAAGTTATGAGTCCTATCAATTTAAAATCGGCATCCACAACTGGTAATTTTTCAATTTTATTTTTTTGTAAAATCACTTCTGCTTGCTTTAAAGAAGTTCCTTCAGAAGTAGTGACCAACCCTTCAGCTGTCATGATTTCTGTAATAGGACGTGTGCTTTCTTTTTCGAATCGTAAATCTCTATTGGTTACAATTCCTTTTAAATAGCCGTCATTATCAATAATCGGAATACCTCCAATCCTATGTTCCTTCATACTCATTTGTGCATCCTTAACTGTCGCATCTAATGGCAGAGTCACTGGGTCGATAATCATACCGCTTTCGGCTCGTTTCACTTTTCGAACCTTAATGGCCTGTTGTTCGATGGTCATGTTTTTATGCAATACACCAATTCCTCCCTCACGAGCCATCGCTATGGCCATTTTACTTTCAGTTACGGTATCCATTGCAGCTGAGCTGATTGGAACATTCAATGAAATGTTTTTGGTGAATTGAGATTTAATACTCACATCACGAGGTAAAACTTCTGAATAGGCTGGAATTAAAAGGACGTCGTCATAAGTAAGACCTTCTCCGACAATTTTAGATAAATGTGCATTCATAGCAAATAGCTTATAATTGCATGCAAATTTAAGTTTTTTTTAGCTCAATAACACATATTATTCTATTATTTATAAAAAACTCTGAATTCGAGTAAGCTTTCACGCATCACTGATTTTTTATATTCCTAAATTCGATGAAATTAAATATTTTACTAAAATAACTAATTTAATATCAGTATTTTAAGTTTTTTATTTTTATTTATTCTAAATAAACTTTGTGAAGCTAAAATTCATTCGTAACTTTGCACCTTAAAATTAATCCTTATTTTTAATCAGTCTAAATAAAATGAAAAGCTTACTCAAAACTACCTTATTAGGGATTGGTATTTTAAATGCCCAAGAACCTACTAAACCTACTGATTCTATTCAAAAATTGGAAGCTGTTTTTATCAACTCCCAAGTAATCTTTGGCAGTAAATATGAGGCTAAAAACAGAACTGGATCTTCATATTATCTTTCCCCAGGAGAATTAGAAAAATTCTCATACTCAGATATCAATAGGGTCTTAAAATCAGTGCCAGGAGTGAATATATATGAAGAAGATGGTTTTGGATTGCGTCCAAATATCAGTCTTCGTGGAACATCTCCAGAACGTAGTGCAAAAATATCCGTCATGGAAGATGGTGTCTTAATCGCACCAGCCCCTTACAGTGCACCTGCAGCCTATTATTTTCCTTCTGTTGCCAGAATGCAAGCTGTTGAAATCCTAAAAGGAAGCAGTCAAATACAGTATGGCCCGTTTACGACTGGTGGTGCTATTAATTTAGTAAGCACTCAAATTCCGGACAGTTTTAGAGGAAGTATAAATACAAGTTATGGAAGCTTTAATACCAGTCAAACACATTTAAAAATTGGAGATTCTAAAACCTATCTTGGATATTCGGTGGAGTATCTAAATAACAATTCCAACGGTTTTAAAAACTTACCAAATGGCGACAATACTGGCTTTGACAAAAACGATGTTGTGGCTAAATTTAAACTTCAAAATAAACAGGATGCAAAATTTAATCAATCGCTTGAATTTAAATTTCAGTATTCCGATGAAACTTCAAATGAAACGTATCTAGGCTTAACCACCGACGATTTTGAAACCAGTCCATTTGATCGATATGCAGCATCCCAAAAAGATAAAATGACAAATGAACACCTTCAATTTATGGTGACACACAAAATAGATGTTTCTAACTTTTTACAAATTACAAGCAACGCTTATCACAACGATTTCTCACGAAATTGGTATAAACTTAATGACGTCGTCTTTGGTGGGGATAAAGTAAAAATTTCTAAAATTCTAGAAGCCCCTCAAAACTATCCTAACTATATGGATATGATTAATGGAACTTCTAATTCTGATGCAAATGCATTCATCCTAAAAGCAAACAACAGAACTTATCTTTCAAAAGGAGTTCAAACTAAATTGGATTTTCATTGGAACAGTTCTGAGGTGTTTCACGATCTTGAAATTGGATTGCGTTATCATTATGATGATGAAGATCGTTTTCAATGGAAAGATGGCTATAGCATCACGGATGGACAGATGAATTTAACTTCTGCAGGTGCACCAGGAAGTGATGCGAATCGCATTAGTAAAGCGACAGCTTTTGCAGGTTCTGTTTTGTACAAATTTAAGTATAACAATATTACTATAACCCCAGGAATTCGTTACGAAGATATCGTATTGGAAAGAACTGATTTTGGATCTGATGACCTTAACAGAACTGGAGCAAACCTTTCTAGTAGAGAAAATACAGTATCTATTTTTATTCCTGGAATAGGGTTCAACTATAAGTTTAACAATTCAACTTCTGTTTTTGGTGGGGTGCATAAAGGTTTTTCGCCTCCTGGAAATACCGTTGGGCAAGAATCAGAAGAAAGTATCAATTACGAATTAGGGTCACGTTTCAACTTTAAAGGATTGCGAGGAGAGATTGTTGGGTTTTATAACGATTACAGCAACTTATTAGGCAGTGACTTAGCAGCTTCTGGAGGTACAGGATCCTTAGAACAATTTAACGCTGGAGAGGTTAGTGTGAAAGGAATTGAATTGTTATTAAATTATGACCTACTTCAAAAGAATACGACTTATGACCTACCTATTACTTTTGGATATACATTTACAGATGCTACGTTTTTAAACAGTTTTGGCAGTGATGATGATTTATGGGGTGAAGTTCAAAGCGGTGACGAGTTGCCTTACATTGCCAAGCATCAATTCAACACCTCTATATCCTTAGAACATAATAAATTTGAACTCAACTTGAATGGCCGTTTGAATGGTGCCTTTAAAACCGAAGCCAGCGCAGAGGCTGTCAACGTTTCTAATGGGATCACATCCAACTTTATCATCGATTTTGTAGGAAAATACCATGTTTCAAAATCACTTAGTTTATCGGCTAAAATTATTAATGTTTTAGATAAAACCTATGCGGTTTCTAAAGTGCCTGCTGGCTTACGTCCTGGACATCCTTTTGGAATCTATGGAGGTCTAGACTTTAGATTCTAAACCTATAATTATATAAAATAAAGGGCTATTACGTAAGTAATGGCCTTTTTTAATGGTACACAGAAAAGATTTTTGTAGCCTCATTAAAAGCACTTTCAAAACTAAGTGCATTCAAATTAGTAACTCCCTTTTGAGCTGTAAAATAGGAAAGTAATTTTTCTGTTGGCATGTTCCCCGTTAGATCATCTTTGGCCATAGGACAGCCTCCAAATCCTTGAATCGCACCATCAAACCTCAAACAACCTGCCTTATATGCAGCATCCACTTTGGCATGCCAATGTAAGGGATTGGTGTGTAGGTGCGCACCAAATTCGATATGAGGATAAGCCGGAATTAAATTTGAAAATAAATAGGATATACTCTCTGCATTAGAACTTCCGATTGTATCACTCAAAGACAGAATTTCAACGCCCATTTTATGTAAGAATTCTGTCCACTTGGCAACAATATCTACATTCCAAGGGTCACCATAAGGATTTCCAAAAGCCATGGAAATATAGACCACAACACGTTTATTATGAGCCTGTGCAATTTCTAAAATCTCTTGTAGCATCTCAATAGATTCCGCAATTGTTTTGTGGGTATTACGCATTTGAAAATTTTCAGAGATTGAAAACGGATAGCCTAAAAAATCAATTTCTTTATGGGATGCAGCAGCTAATGCTCCCCTCCGATTGGCCACAATCGCCAGTAATTTACTTGAAGTGGAACTGAGATCTAATTGAGCTAAAACTTCGGCCGTATCCGCCATTTGAGGGATGGCTTTTGGGGATACAAAGCTTCCAAAATCAATGGTATCAAAACCAACTCGCAACAAGGATTGAAGGTATTGCACTTTTTGAACCGTAGGAATGAACGCCTTAATTCCTTGCATGGCATCTCGTGGGCATTCGATTATTTTTATTGGTTGTGGTTGCATCCGATTGATTCAGACTCTAAAATTACTATTATTTTTTTTAATAATGTGATGATATGAAACTAAGTACGAACTCTTTTGGAGTATGCTTTTTTGTGAGTAATGAGAATTTGGCTTAAATCCTTCAATACTTTATAAGTACGTTCGAGTCCATATTTTGAGGCCCCATGGATTCGAGGGTGATGAATGACAGGAACTTCTTTGATTCTTGCCCCTCTAAGGTGCGCATTCAGTGCCATAAAGCGATGCAGTTCGCCATAAAGCGGAAGTTCTTTGGCTATTTTGGAGGTCATCACTTTTAAGGCACAACCCGAATCTCTAATTTGGAGTTGAGTCGTCATTCTTATAATAAAATTTGCAATTTTAGAGGGCGTTGTTTTTAGGAAAGGATCTTGTCTATTTTGACGAAAACCAATCACCATATCCAAATCTTCGTTTTGAATTATTCCTAGCATTTTTGGGATGTCTGATGGGTCGTTTTGAAGGTCACCATCCATGGTTACTATATAGTGTCCTCGTGCCCTTTTAATTCCAGAAGCAAGTGCGGAACTTTGACCTCTATGATGTTCAAAAGCTATTAGAGTGGTGTATGGATTCGCATTTGATTTAATCATTTCACAGCTTGCATCTGATGAAAAATCATCTACAAAAATGAGTTCATACCTATAAGCGACCAAGGCGTTTTCAATAGAAGCGATCAAAAATTTAATGTTGTCTTCTTCATTAAACACTGGAATGACAATGGAAAATAAAGGGCGAGATTGCATAACTTAATAAGATTTAATATCTAAGTATATCAATAAATAGAATCACAAGATTAATATTTATTTTACAATCAATAATTAATTAATAGTCAGGACATCCAAAACATTTATAATTGTTTAGGAAATCATAGCTTATTGATAGCTCATATACTCCACCCGTTCTTCCAATTTCTGTGACATTGAAATCATAAGAATATCCAAAACGAAAACCCTCCCAATCCATACCAAAAAAGGCATTAATTGAAGTTAATAAATGACTATTTGGATCTGTTTTGATAGGGTTTGTTGCAGCCAAAAGCCCAAATGAAAAACGATCCATTTCATATTTTGCACCTAAATCAAAACGATTATAAGCCCCTTGCATCATTCCATTAGCCAGTACAAAAAGTTTATTATCATTTCTATAATCTCCAAAGGGAATATTTAGCGACCCATGAAGTGAGATAAACATATCTAGATTATCTTGACCTTCCATTTCCATAGAAATATTGGGCTTGTTGAGGTGTTTAACCGTAAAACCGACCCATGAATTTTCAGAATTAAACAATACCGATGCACTAAAGTCTATAAATCGTACGGAGTCATTTAAATTTATTGGATCAATACTATTTACGTTAATAATTCCACTAAAAATATTGATTTGATCTTCCAAAACGAGGTTTTGAAAACCAAAGTCTTTGGAGCCATACCCAA
>JABAZA010000076.1 GCA_018608725.1 Flavobacteriaceae bacterium | reverse complement strand
ACATCCCACGTTCGCTGACCATTATAAGATTCCTCTAATGGCAAGTACATATTATCCATAACTTCAGCATACAATTCATCTGGATACTCGTCCGTTTCAAAAATAAGATCTATGTCATTATTAATCTTACGCTGTTCATCTCCGTAAGTATCCATCATATATTTTTCGTAGGGAGTCAAATCTTCTTCTTCTGAAGACAAATATGCGTATTCGCCTATCCCCTCATCGTCTGGAGTTTTGCCTTCTAAATCTGCCATTTCAGCAAGATTATGTCTTAAAATTGAATCTCGAACCCAAAAAACAAACTGTCGGTATTCACTGTTTGTGATTTCCGTTTCGTCCATGTAAAATGAACGTACAGACACTGTTTTGGTAGGTGAATCTTGAATTCCAACCATATCATCGTCAGATTTCCCCATTACAAAGGCGCCACCAGGTATCAAACTCATTCCATAGGGCTTTTCTGGATGCCATTTTTTTCCTTTTACACCAACCAGTTCTCCTTTGTCTTTTGAACCGCAACTGGTTATAAAAGCTAAAACTAGTGTTATTAATACAATTTTTTTCATAAGTAAATAAATTCAAGGAATAAACTCCTAAAAACTTCAAGCTGTAAACTTATCTATATATTTCTTAAAAAACAACTTTTTATCAGTTGAATACTATGTCAAAACAAATAAATAATTTCATACTTTAAAATCTAATTTTTTTGGTGTGCTTTATACCAACGCTCAGGGATCAATCCCTTCGTAGCACTAATATAGTCTTCATGTGTACAGGCTAATAACGGATGTTGTTTCGATTTAGTATCTGAATATTCTAAAAAAGGAATTTCAATCCACCATCTTCCTGTTTTTTTACTCTTAAAAAACACCAATTCTTCAGAATCTACAAGTACCGTAAATTTCTGGTAACTACTAGAATCACTAAAATCATCGTCTTTAATTCTACAATTCACTCCTTCTATAAAGTACCATATAACCTGAGCAACAAGCATTGCTGTTGCTTCATCATCTTGCGAAGGGTTGTACTCATAAATTCCAAAAGAAGTGACTTTATTACTAATTCCTGCATATCTTGAAATGGCACAAATTTCACGACCATTAAAACCATTTGGTGAATATTTTTGTTTAAGACTTACTTCCGAAGATTTAACAGAGTTTAGGTCTAAGGTCACAATATCTGCATCTCTGAGAACAGGTTCTACCATGCTAATACTCTTAGTAATTGCTCCCAATCGGTACGATTCAAAGTAAAGTTTCTCCATTAAATCAATCTCTTCTTGAGAGTTAAAATACGTTTGAAACCCTAATGCCGTATAGTTGAATAAATTATATGGCTGCTCTAAAATTATTTTTCCGAGATAACTACTATTATTAATCGGTTTACTAGAATCTCCTAAGTCAAAACTTTTATCAACATTAACGATATTAATCATTGAACTGATTTTATCATACGCGCGATAATTGGCATAGGTTAAATCTTGACTTCCTCCAATGACAATTGGGATGATGTTTGCTTTGATTAAACTAGACAAAACTTGAATCAATGCGAAATAAGTGTCTTCTACAGTTTCCCCTTTTTGAATATCACCTATATCCGCAATCTCATGCAACCAGTTTCCTGGAAAGAGCTTATAAAATGCTTTTCTAATTTCTGTAAACTGGAATTCTTCACCAATATAATTAATAGAATTTCTAGATTCTAAAACCCCAACAATAGCCATTTTCACACCATCCAAGTTTGGCTCAACTGTTGTGCTATGAACTCTTAGTTTTTTTCCTATAGTCTGACTGTGCTGTAGCTCTAATTCGTCTACAAGCCGGTCTTGAACAGGGGAGAGAAAACTATAATCCATTATTTTTTCTTTTTGGCACGTGTTTTTTTCTTGGGAGCATTTTTAGCAATAATCTCTTTTACTTCTTCTAAAGTAAGTTTACTGGCATCCACCGTTTTTGGAAGTTCAATTTTGATTTTTCCCTGAATAATGTTGTGTCGACCCCATCGCGCTTTTTCAACACGAATACCTTCTTCTTCCCAATCATGAATCAGTTTGTCAATTTCCTTTTGGATTTTGTCTTTAATTAAGGTTTCAATATCAGTATCTGAAAGGTTGTCCCAATCGTATTTTTTATTGACATTAATAAACATATTATTCCATTTGATAAACGGCCCAAATCGTCCTTTACCTTTTTGAACTGGCAAGCCTTCGTACTCATATATTGGAGCATCAGCAGCTTCTTTTTCTTTAATTAATTCAATCGCATCTTCCATTTCAATACGCATTGGATCCGCACCTTTAGGTATGGAGATAAATTTATCCCCATATTTTACATAGGGTCCAAAACGACCATTATTTACAATCAAATCTTCGCCTTTGTAAGTTCCTAAATCTTTTGGAAGCTTAAATAATTCCAACGCTTCATCAAACTTAATGGCTGCTAATTGAAAATTCGGAGGTACACTTGCAAACACCTGTTTTTCTTCTTCGTCTGCCTTTCCAATTTGAGCGATCGGTCCAAATTTCCCTAAACGCACACTCAGTTGACGTCCCGATTTTGGGTCTGTTCCTAAAATACGTTCCCCGGATTCACGTTCGGCATTTTGACTGACGTCTTCGACTTTTGGATGAAACTCTTTATAAAAAGATTTCATCATTTTTGTCCAATCCTCTTTTCCACTGGCAATTAAATCAAAATCCGCTTCAACTTTGGCTGTGAAATTATAATCCAAAATCGCTTCAAAATGATTCACTAAAAAATCAGTTACAATCATTCCAATATCTGTTGGTACTAACTTTCCTTTATCAGAACCAAACTTTTCAGTCAATTTTTTTCCTTTTAACTCCCCATCAGATAACGTCCATAAAGAATAGCTACGTTCCGTACCATCTACAGACCCTTTTTCTACATATTTTCTATTTTGAATTGTTGAAATTGTAGGCGCGTAAGTGGACGGTCTTCCAATCCCTAATTCTTCTAATTTTTTTACTAAAGATGCTTCTGTAAACCTGTATGGGGGTCTAGAAAAACGCTCCGTAGCCGTAATATAATTATTAGCCAACGCTTCATTTAGGATCATCGCTGGTAACATCCCTTCTTGTTCTAAATTCTCTTCATCAGTTCCCTCAAGATACACTTTTAAAAACCCATCAAATTTAATAACCTCTCCATTGGCAGAGAATGTTTCGTTATGGTTTGGTGTGCTAATTTTTACGTTGGTACGCTCCAATTGTGCATCACTCATTTGAGAGGCAATGGCGCGTTTCCAAATAAGATCGTAAAGTCGTGCTTGATCTCTATCTATATTGACAGAATGAGTTGAAAAATTGGTAGGACGAATCGCCTCATGCGCTTCTTGAGCTCCTTTTGATTTTCCTTTAAAATTTCGAGGCTTGCTATACGTTTCGCCGTAAGAGGACGAAATTTCTTGAGCTGCTGAATTTCGTGCTTCTTGTGAAAGATTTACACTATCGGTTCTCATATATGTAATTAGACCCGCTTCATAAAGTCGCTGGGCCATATTCATCGTTTTACTCACCGAAAAATATAATTTTCGTGAGGCCTCTTGTTGAAGTGTAGAGGTTGTAAATGGTGGTGCTGGTGATTTTTTTGCTGGTTTTTTCTCTAGACTTGATACTGAAAAAGCCGCACCGCTATTTTTTTCTAAAAATTCTTTTGCAGCAGCTTCACTATTAAATGACTTTGGAAGTTTTGCTTTAAAGACTTGTCCTTTTGATGTTATAAATTCTGCATCGATTCTAAAAGTGGCTTCCGATTGGAATTTTTGTATTTCGCGTTCACGTTCAACAATTAATCGAACAGAAACCGATTGCACACGTCCTGCTGAAAGACCTCCTTTTACTTTTCGCCATAAGACTGGAGACAATTCATACCCCACAATTCGATCTAAAACACGTCGCGCTTGTTGGGCATCTACTAAATTATAATCAATCCCACGTGGGGTTTTTACCGCTTTTTCGATGGCTGATTTGGTAATCTCATGAAAGACAATTCGTTTGGTTTTAGTTTTGTCTAGTTTTAAGGATTCTGCTAAATGCCACGCAATGGCCTCTCCTTCTCTATCCTCATCACTTGCCAACCATACTATTTCTGCTTTATTGGCCAAGGTTTTTAGTTTACTTACAACCGTTTTTTTGTCGCTCGAAACTTCATATTTGGGTTTAAAATCGCCTTCAACATCCACTCCCAATTCCTTGGAAGGCAAGTCCGCAATGTGTCCGAAACTAGACTCAACTTTGAAGTCTTTTCCTAGAAATTTTTCTATAGTTTTTGCCTTAGCAGGGGACTCAACAATCACTAAATTTTTAGCCATATCATATTTTTAGAGAAGTACAAATGTAGATGATTTTTTTTATTTCTTTCTTTTATTTTTTTTTCAACTCAAAAAACGACTACAAATTGCAGTCGTTTTTAATGGGGTTATAGTTTAACTTAAAAACTTATTAGACAATTGTTTGAGGTGCAGATTCAGGCGTTTCAAATCCTATTACATTTTTGTAAATAATATATTGAGGTAGATATATAAAACAGCTAAAAAATAGTGCTCCTAAGCCGCATGTTAGAAACGTAATAACATAAAATAAAACAACGTTTAATACCAAGATTATAAAGGTAATACCCCATTTTTTATTCCCTAATGCAAAGGACACCTTAATAATTTCAGAAATTGACAAATGAGAGTTATATACAAATACTGGCAGCATAAACATTAGAGGAACTATTGCATAAATCAAAGGGAAAAAGCAAAGCAAGGCTGCCAAAATGGAAATCGCTGTATAGGCTAACAATACCCCTATTGCCTTTCCTAAAATAGAGCCTTTAAAAAAATAAAAGAAATCAGACATCACAAAAGGATTTCCATGATCCATTTCTTTTACAATTCTATAAAATCCTAGGTAAAAAAGAGTCGATATGATACTCACCATTATCATTAACAAATAAACCCATATTAAAGAGGTGCCGTATTCTTCAACAAGAGCACGACTTAGATCATCGGTGCCCATTGTTTGACTTAAATCGCCATCAAGTGCAAGTGTGAAATACGGCAAATAGAAACTGATTAAAAAAGGAAGCATCAGAACAATTGAAAACAACTGCAGCAACAATCCTTGTATCCATACCTTTTTGAATACACCCAGAGATTCATTGAATAAATTTCCAAAATCAATGGATTTAGAGGTTTGAATTTTATTTAATAATATTTGAACTGTATTCATAATTTTGAGGTTTGTTGAGACTTTAAGCCACCAAATAAAGGAGATTGTTTTGTCAAATCAAAATAAAATACTAAAATCATGACACTTTGTCATAAAAAATAAAATTATTGTATCTTTGCACACTTATTGTCCCTCAATGGATATTGAAAATTTTATGGAGAAATTAATTGATGAAACTGTTCAAGGCTCAAAGCTAGCCATTACACCTCAACTTGAAAACACAAAAAAATTGTTTATTGAGAGTTATGGTTGTGCTATGAATTTTAGTGACAGTGAAATTGTAGCGTCCATCCTTTCAAAAGAAGGCTTTAACACCACCCAAATTTTGGAAGAAGCCGATCTCGTATTGGTAAACACCTGCTCAATTCGAGATAAGGCAGAGCAAACTGTTCGGAAACGACTCGAAAAATACAATGCTGTTAAACGCATCAACCCAAAAATGAAAGTTGGCGTTTTAGGCTGTATGGCGGAACGCCTTAAAAGTAAATTTTTAGAAGAAGAAAAAATTGTTGACCTTGTTGTAGGACCTGATGCTTATAAAGACCTTCCTAATCTGATTTCTGAAGTGAATGAAGGACGAAGTGCAGTGAATGTAATTCTTTCTAAAGATGAAACTTATGGCGATATTTCTCCTGTAAGATTAAATACAAACGGCGTTACTGCTTTTGTATCCATCACAAGAGGCTGCGATAATATGTGTACGTTTTGTGTAGTACCTTTCACAAGAGGTCGCGAACGCAGTAGAGCCCCTCAAAGCATCCTTGAAGAAATTAGTGATTTGTGGAACAAAGGATTTAAAGAAGTGACGCTTTTGGGACAAAATGTAGATAGCTATTTGTGGTATGGCGGTGGACTTAAAAAAGACTTTTCAAAAGCTTCAGACATGCAAAAAGCAACCGCAGTTGATTTTGCAGGGCTTTTGGATTTCTGTGCAAAAGCACACCCTAAAATGCGTTTTCGTTTTTCGACTTCCAATCCTCAAGACATGTCCTTAGATGTGATCCGATCGATGGCAAAACATCCGAATATTTGCAACCACGTGCACCTACCAGTTCAAAGCGGAAGCAACCGAATTTTGAAGGAAATGAACCGTCAACATACACGAGAAGAATATATCGATTTAATTAATAACATTAAAACCCTCCTCCCAGATTGCACAATTTCTCAAGATATGATTTGTGGATTCCCAACCGAAACGGAAAAAGACCATCAAGACACCCTCAGCTTAATGAACGATGTTAAATATAGTTTTGGGTATATGTATGCCTATTCCGAACGCCCTGGGACAATGGCTGAAAGAAAACTCAAAGACGATGTGCCTTTTGAAACCAAAAAGAGACGTCTGGCTGAAGTTGTTGAATTACAACGTGCGCATAGCTTATATAGAACTGAGCAGTTTCTAAATCAAACAGTAGAAGTATTGATAGAAAAAGAATCTAAGAAATCTGCCTCCGAATGGTCTGGAAGAAGTGCACAAAATACAGTCGTTGTATTCCCCAAAGAACACTATAAAATAGGAGATTTTGTGAACGTTAAAATAAACAGTTGTACAAGTGCAACCCTCATTGGAAAAGCGATTGGTTTATCTAAAAATAATTAATTATGGAAACAGTTCAATCTATAAAACAGCGGTTCAGCATTATTGGAAATGACACGGGCTTAAATCGTGCCATAGAAAAAGCCATCCAAGTAGCACCTACAGATATTTCGGTTTTAGTGACTGGAGAAAGTGGTGTTGGAAAAGAAAGTATTCCCAAAATAATACATCAACTATCGCATCGAAAACACGGAAAATATATTGCTGTCAATTGTGGTGCCATCCCGGAGGGCACTATTGACAGTGAACTTTTTGGGCATGAAAAAGGTGCCTTTACAGGGGCAACTCAAAGCCGTTCTGGTTACTTTGAAGTTGCCAACGGTGGAACTATATTTTTGGATGAAGTTGGGGAGCTTCCACTCACCACCCAAGTTCGTTTGTTACGGGTCCTCGAAAACGGTGAATTCATAAAAGTAGGTTCTAGTACTGTTTTAAAAACAGATGTCAGAATTGTGGCTGCCACCAACTTGAATATGTATGAAGCTATTAACAAAGATAAGTTTCGTGAAGACCTGTATTACAGGCTGAGTACCGTTGAAATCGTACTTCCCCCTCTTAGAGATCGAAAAGATGATATTCATTTATTGTTTCGCAAGTTTGCAAGTGATTTTGCTCTAAAATATAAAATGCCTACCATTCGACTCGACGACCAAGCAATTGAAGCTCTGATCAATTATCGTTGGAGTGGAAATATAAGACAGCTCAGAAATGTCGCCGAACAAATTTCTGTATTAGAATCCTCAAGAATGATTGATCTATTGACCTTGAAAACTTATTTACCTAATATGGGAGATAATTTACCAACGGTTCAACAGAAAAATAAAAACCACAGTGATTTTAGTACCGAAAGAGAGATTTTATACAAGGTTTTATTTGACATGAAAAGTGATTTGAATGATCTCAAAAAACTAACCATGGAATTAATGCAAAACGAAAATCACAGCGATGTTCAAAAAAACAACGAAGGTTTAATTCAAAAAATATATAATAAAGAAGACGCTTTAGAACCCGAAATTGAATCAGAATTTTTAACACTTCCTACAAAACAACGAGAAGAAAATGCCGTTGAAATCGTGAAGGATACTGAAGAAAAATTTACTTATATTGATGCGATTGAAGAGGAAGAAGAAACCCTGTCGCTACACGACAAAGAATTAGAACTTATTAAAAAATCGCTTGAACGTCACAAAGGAAAGCGTAAATTAGCGGCAGATGAATTGGGGATTAGTGAACGAACTCTCTATCGAAAAATAAAACAATATGACCTTTAACGTTTTAAAATACAGCTTATTAATCAGTGTTTCCACCCTAATATTGGGGTGTGGTGCATACTCCTTTACAGGAATTTCTTTAAGTTCTAACACAGAGACCTTTCAGGTGAATTATTTTCAAAATACTGCGGCACTTATTGAGCCAGGGATCGATCGTGATTTTACGCTTGCGCTACAAGATTTAATCCTAAACCAAACCAACTTAGATCTTGTACAATCAAATGGAGATATTGTTTATGAAGGAGAAATTGTTGAGTACAGAGTTTCACCTACTACAGCAACTTCTAGCAACACAGCCGCGCAAAACAGATTGACAATTAGTGTGAATGTGATTTTTACAAATAGAGATGATGAGGACGCTGATTTTGAGAAACGATTTTCATTTTTTTATGATTACCCAGGCAGTGCTCAACTCGTCGGATCGCAGAAAACAAAGGCAATTGAAGAAATTTTTGAACGCATCACACAAGATATAGTAAATGCATCTTTAGCCAATTGGTAAGCCTATGAAAACATCTGATTTTACATATCTTCTACACCATCCTTCAGCTTTAAACAAAGATCAAGTCAGTAATGTATCTGCTATAATTGAGGAGTTTCCATATTTTCAGTCCGCCAGAGCCATCTACTTAAAAGGCTTAAAAGACCTAGGAAGTTTCAAGTACAATCAAGAACTTAAAACAACCGCTGCTTATACAACCGATCGCAGCGTGTTGTTTGATTTTATTACCTCTGACGTATTTTTACAAAATGATATATCAACACATATCAAACAAAATTTTGATCAAATCAAAACAATTAAAGTTGAAGAGTTTCAAGACATTTCAACACATACTTCTTCGGTCGTTGAAGCTTCTGAATCAAAATTAGAACTTGGAAAACCTTTGCAGTTTGATAAAAATGAAACGTTTTCATTTTCTGAATGGCTTAGTCTCACACAAAAAAATCCCATTGAGCGTTCCGAATTATCTGAACCTGAGAAAGATTCAAGCCGCGATAAGAAATTTGAACTTATCGATGCATTTATTTCAAACAAACCTAAACTAAAACCACTCGATAAAAATTCAAAACTCATCAATATTGCGGAAGATTCTGTCTTTGAAACAGAGGATTTAATGACCGAAACTTTAGCAAGAATTTACGTGGAGCAAAAAAACTACGATAAAGCAATACAGTCTTACCGTATTTTAAGTTTGAAATATCCAGAAAAAAGTAGTTTATTTGCAGACCAAATTCAAGCAATAAAAGTCTTACAAGAAAAAAATAATTTATAATGAGTACATTTTCTATATTTCTAGTTCTTATCGTCATCGTAGCGTTTCTACTTGTCGTTGTTATTATGGTTCAAAACCCTAAAGGAGGAGGATTGTCTTCTTCATTTGGAGGTGGTGGAACACAACAAGTTGGTGGGGTTAAAAAAACATCTGACTTTTTGGACAAAAGCACATGGGCACTCGCAACATTATTATTAGCTCTCATTTTATTATCTAATGTCGCTATTGTAAGTCCAAGCAGCAGTCAAGAATCTAAAGCACTCGATTTAGATGCAGCACCATCAACATCTCAACCTGTTGCAGTTCCTGTTCAAGAAACAACTCCTGAAGCGAGTACAACGCCAGAAGCAACAGATTCAGAGTAAATAAATGCTTTTTATAAAAATTACAAAATGTCAACACTAATACGTTGACATTTTTTGATTTCTGAAAGTTTGTCAGTTTATAAGGGTTGGCACACTTTTAGAAAGTAAGATTACAAATTTAACAACACAAAAAATTAAAATATATGGCTTTAAATATCAAACCATTAGCTGACAGAGTTCTTGTAGAACCGCAGCAGGCTGAAACAAAAACTGCATCTGGAATTATCATCCCTGATAATGCAAAAGAAAAACCTCAAAAAGGCATTGTAGTTGCTGTAGGTAAAGGCACAAAAGAGGAACCTACAACTGTTAAAGTGGGCGATGCAGTGCTTTATGGAAAGTATGCTGGTACAGAGCTTAAACTCGAAGGAACTGATTATTTAATCATGCGAGAAAGTGATATTCTTGCAATTGTTTAATTTTTAAAAATAAAAGATATGGCAAAAGATATAAAATTTGATATAGATGCACGCGACGGATTGAAACGTGGCGTTGATGCACTTGCAAATGCAGTAAAAGTTACTTTAGGACCTAAAGGTCGTAATGTGATTATTAGTAAAAGTTTTGGAGCACCACAAGTTACTAAGGATGGTGTTTCTGTTGCTAAAGAAGTTGAATTGGAAGATGCTCTTGAAAATATGGGCGCTCAAATGGTTAAAGAAGTCGCTTCTAAAACCAACGATTTGGCTGGAGATGGTACCACAACGGCTACCGTCTTAGCGCAAGCAATTGTAAAAGAAGGATTAAAAAATGTAGCTGCCGGAGCAAATCCAATGGATTTGAAACGTGGAATTGATAAAGCAGTTACATCCATCATCACTGATTTAGAAAAACAAGCTAAGAAAGTTGGTAATTCTTCAGAAAAAATCCAACAAATAGCCTCTGTTTCTGCCAATAACGACAATACTATTGGGGAACTTATTGCCTCAGCATTTGGAAAAGTTGGAAAAGAAGGCGTCATCACTGTTGAAGAAGCAAAAGGGATGGATACTTACGTAGATGTTGTAGAAGGAATGCAATTTGACAGAGGCTATTTAAGTCCTTACTTTGTAACCGATGCCGATAAAATGATTGCCGACTTAGAAAATCCTTATATTTTATTGTTTGATAAAAAGATTTCAAACCTTCAGGAAGTCCTCCCAATTTTGGAGCCTGTCGCTCAATCTGGACGTCCCCTTTTAATTATTGCAGAAGATGTTGATGGGCAAGCCTTAGCAACATTAGTCGTAAACAAATTAAGAGGTGGTCTTAAAATTGCTGCGGTTAAAGCTCCTGGATTTGGAGACCGTCGGAAAGCAATGCTTGAAGATATTGCAATTCTTACAGGAGGAACTGTGATTTCAGAAGAACGCGGATTTTCTTTAGAAAATGCAGACTTGAGCATGTTAGGAACTGCCGAAACAGTGACTATTGACAAAGACAACTCAACGATTGTAAATGGAGCTGGAAAAGCCGATGATATCAAAGCACGTGTGAATCAAATCAAGGCGCAGATAGAAACGACTACAAGTGACTATGACAAAGAGAAACTACAAGAGCGCTTGGCTAAATTGGCAGGGGGTGTTGCAGTGCTTTATGTAGGGGCTGCTAGTGAGATTGAAATGAAAGAAAAGAAAGACCGTGTAGATGATGCACTTCATGCGACAAGAGCCGCTGTTGAAGAAGGAATTGTTGCGGGTGGTGGCGTCGCGCTTGTTAGAGCTCAAAAAACACTGGAAAAACTAACAACTGCCAATCTGGATGAAGTCACTGGAATTCAAATCGTTTCTAAAGCGATTGAAGCTCCCTTACGTACCATTGTAGAAAACGCAGGTGGCGAAGGAAGTGTAGTGATTAATAAAGTCCTCGAAGGTAAGGGTGATTTTGGTTACGATGCCAAAAACGATGCGTATGTAGATATGCTTAAAACAGGAATTATTGATCCGAAAAAAGTAACACGTGTGGCTTTGGAAAATGCAGCTTCAGTAGCAGGAATGATTCTTACCACAGAATGTGCTTTAATTGATATTAAAGAAGATGCTCCTGCAATGCCTCCTATGGGAGGTGGTGGAATGCCAGGAATGATGTAAGCATCACATACAACTACAAATAAAAAAGCTCCTGAGTTAACTTTTCAGGAGCTTTTTTGTGTCCAAAATTTGGAAACTATTTATGTTCTTCAACAACGGCATCTTCTCTGTACTTACAACAAGGGTGAACACTGTCATAGGCTTCATCGGTTGCTTTGAGTTTTTGGGTATCGTGCCCAACAGCTGCAATGTTTTTTTGGATGGTTGTAAGGTCCGTTTTGTTTTCGTCAAAAATGAGTTTTAACTCATGACTTTCTACATTCCAAACAGCAGATTTAACGCCTTTTGTTTTAAGGCTCGCTTTTTCAATTCGATTTTTACACATCATACAAACGCCGTCCACTTCAATGGATGCTTTGGCATTTTTATTTTGAGCAAAGCTAATAGTTGTGATGCATAAAAGAGTGAGTGATAAGAAAATTGTTTTCATGATTCTATAGTTATTAATTTAGTTTGTAACGTAAGCCTGAATAAAAGGTACTCCCAAATATTGGCCCATAGACAAATGTAGTATCAAAATTTGAACCAAAAGGGTTTTCTGAGCTTAGAATTGGATTTTTTTGAGTTGTATTGGTTATATTTTCAGCACCAATATAGAGTTCAAAAGCGTTTGAAAACACCTTTGTAATTTGTGCATTTAAAGTGGAAATAGTGGGTGAATACCTTGGCAACTGATACGCTTCTGGACTGGAAGCTGTGGATGAAAAACGCTGTTTTCCAAACCAATTAAAAGTCGTGTCAAATTTCCATACTCCACCTTTATCTGTTTTAGTAGTTTCAAAGGATACATTTGCAAATACACGATGTTGAGAGGTCAACGGCTTATTGAGTTTACCCGATTTATATTGGGTCTTAACATCATAAAATTTATAGGCTGTTTTAAAATCCAATCGCTCTAAAACATTGAAACTAAATTCCGCTTGAAAACTATTAGCATAACTAGAACCCTCCAAGTTATAGAAGTTAACTTCATAAGGGTTTTCATAATCTACAACGACTTGATTTTGAAAATCAGTTCGGTAAAAATCTATAGTAAAATCTGCTTTTCGATCAAACAAATTAAATCCTTGTAAAAAAGACACCCCATAATTCCATGCAACCTCAGGCTCTAAACCATAGATTGAACCACCCGTATTTTGAATGTTAATCGTTCTTGAAGTTGCAAATAGTTTTTGATTTTCAGCAAAAATATTTGCAGCACGTTTGCCACGCCCAAACGATACTCTAAAGGCCGATTTTTCCCATGGTGTATAGCGTGCATGCACTCTTGGAGTCACAAAAGTTCCTAGCAAATTATGATGATCCAAGCGAATTCCTGCGGTTAAATTAAGAGCTTCTAAATTATCAAAACTATATTCAAAAAAACCACCAATAGAACGTTCATTTCTATCGTATAATTCCGAATTGACTGTTTCATTATAATCGTCATACGTGGCATTTAGACCTGTTTTTATCTTGTGTCTGGAATCGCTGATAATAGAATTGTAAACCAGATTGGAGTAAATACTTTTGTGGTGTATGTCGTATTGATTTAATCCAAAATAAGAAATTTGATCGTGATTGCTGTACGACAATTGAAGTCCTAAACTTTGATACGGAATTTCGGGATTGACATACCCAAATTTCGAAGAAATTTCAAAGCGTTTGGTTGTAACTTCACTTCCCCATAGGGTGTTTGAAAGCCGATCTGTTTTAGGATCAAAATCGAGTTGACCGGATTGTTTCTCGTCCGTTAAATAACGGACATTCAAAAAGCTAATCAACCCTTTTTGTAGGTTTGAATATTGCCAACGGTTCATAATATTTAGCTGCTTAGATAATGGCATGTCTAAAAATGAATCGTTATTTCTATCAAATTTTTGCGATCTATTATCTGCATGGACGTACAACCCTGTACTCCATTGATCTGATAATTTGGTATTAAAATGGGTGTTGAGTTCCGTTCGACCATTCAACGATCCATACGCATTAACAAAAATTCTGTTATCAAGGGTTGGTTTTACCAATTCAGCATTGATTTGTCCCGCAATACTTTCAAACCCATTGACAACACTTCCAGCTCCTTTAGTGATTTGGATGCTTTCGACCCAAGTTCCAGGGATAAAACTCAACCCATAGGCCTGAGAGGCCCCACGAATTGAAGGAATATTTTCGGTTGTAATTAAAATATAAGGACTGGTTAAACCGAGCATTTTAATTTGTTTAGTGCCTGAAATGGCATCCGTAATATTGACATCAATAGAAGGATTGGTTTCAAAACTTTCTGAGAGATTGCAACAAGCGGCTTTCAAAAGTTCTTTACTACTTATGAAAGAAATGTTTTGTGATGTAATATAGGACGTTGCCGATGCTTTTTTTCGAGTGGTAACGGTTACCTCATCCAAATCATCGGTTGGTTCTAATAAAATATGAATAACTGTATTAGGATTTTTTACATCAATTGTTTTTAAATTATAACCTACATAACTGATGATTAATCTTTTATATGAAGATTTATAAGGCAATATAAAATTGCCGTCAACGTCGGTGATAGTTCCCACCGATGTACCTTCCCAAATGACATTAGCGCCAGCTAACGGAAGGTGTTTCCCTTGTGGGGAGGGTTCCATAACCATGCCTTTGATATTGTCTTGTGCAAAAAACAAAGTGGGTATGAAAAATAGTATGATGAATAGGTTTTTCATTTTTATAAATTTAAAATTATTTTAAAGAATTGGGGTATGCATAATAGTGCATACAACACACTCCCAATAGAATTTGGAAGTCAAAATAATTCTAAATTAAATGAGAAAAACTTGATCGCGCACTTGTCTATTGAAAATTAGTGGCGGCGGGTTGTAGTCGGAAAAAGAAAAGTCTTTTGATGATTCAAAAATATAATCAACAGGGATTTGAAGAGATGGTGTTACTACAAAATCTGGTAATGTAGTAAACTCTGTAACAACAACTGTTTGATAGTTCTCAAACCCTTCAACAACAATACTGATATTTGAACAGCATGATTGTTCTGTAATCTTTTGATATTTGTTTTTTTTAACTGTTTTTGAACAGCAAGATTCAACTTTGGAAAGTACAGAAACATCTACCAAATTTGACCCACAAAAATGTTGCTCTATCTTAAAAGAAAAAGAAGCCAACACCACAGCTAAAGCCATGAATGTGGAAATTATTTTTATGAACGAAGAATGTTTCATACCACAAAGTTATGAATTTTTAGAAAATCAAAGGCTAAACCCACCTAATATTATAAGAACTTTAACTATCGTTTATTGTTTTGATTTTCTATTTTTACAAAAATTATTTTATGGATTTTGAGCACCTCAAACCGCAAATTTCGTCTTTAATAGAAGATTCTTCAACCATTGAAGCTACACTTCTAGACATCTGTAAACTCCTTAAATCAGAAATTTCTTACTACGATTGGGTAGGATTTTACTTTAAAAACGGAAATAAAGATGAACTCAAACTTGGACCCTATGCTGGTGCTCCTACAGATCATACCATTATTCCATTTGGAAAAGGCATATGTGGGCAAGTCGCCGTTAGCAATCAAAATTTTGTAGTACCCGATGTAAAAGCCCAAGACAATTATATTGCGTGTAGTATAAACGTTAAATCTGAGATTGTTGTTCCATTGTTTGTCGATGGTAAAAATATTGGTCAAATTGATATTGACTCAAACACAACTGATCCTTTTACAGCTGCCGATGAACGCTTCTTAGAATTTGTGTGTAATTCCGTTGCTAGGCTTTTATAGTTGTTGATAACTCTATGAATTGGTTGAAAAAACCTTTTTTTTAGAGGGATTTCAATTCTATTATTCTTTGATTATTACCTATTTTTGTTCTTTAATTTTTAGACTTCAAAATGAGCCAAAGCAAAACAATCAAATCCGCCCTAATATCAGTATTTAGTAAAGAGGGGCTCGCACCCATTGTTGAAAAACTGAACGCTCAAGGCGTTACTATATACTCCACAGGAGGTACTCAAAAATTCATCAACGACTTAGGGATTAATGTCGTACCTGCAGAGCAGATCACTGATTACCCCTCTATTCTTGGAGGTCGTGTCAAAACCTTACATCCAAAAATATTTGGTGGAATTTTAAATCGTCAAGATAACGCACAAGATGTGGAAGAAATGACATCGTTTTCAATTCCACAAATCGATGCTGTTATTGTGGATCTTTATCCCTTTGAAAAAACAGTTGCTTCTGGTGCAAGCAATGAAGATATTATTGAAAAAATTGACATCGGTGGGATTTCATTAATTCGTGCTGCCGCCAAAAACTATAAAGATGTAATATGTGTATCGTCAGTAGAAGATTATGCCGAGTTCTTAGCACTCATTTCTGAGAATGAAGGTCACATTTCAATTGAAGACAGAAAACGCTTTGCAACCAAATCATTTAATGTATCATCGCATTACGACAGTGCTATTTTCAATTATTTCAATAGCGAAAAAGAAGAGGTCGTCTTAAAAATTAGTGAAACACAAGGCAATGTACTTCGTTACGGAGAAAACCCCCACCAAAAAGGGTATTTCTTTGGAGATTTTGAAGCTATGTTTACAAAACTTCATGGAAAAGAATTAAGCTACAACAATCTTTTGGATGTAGATGCGGCTGTGAATCTTATGAACGAATTTTATGATGAAGCACCTACATTTGCCATTTTAAAACACAACAATGCTTGCGGAGTTGCACAACGAGATACGTTACACCAAGCGTATGTAGATGCTTTGGCAGGGGATCCTGTTTCTGCTTTTGGAGGCGTTTTGATTTCAAACACTGAAATTGACTTGGCAACTGCTGAAGAAATTCACAGTTTGTTTTGTGAAGTGGTTATTGCCCCTTCTTTTAGCTCAGATGCGGAAGCTCTTTTAAAAGGAAAGAAAAACAGAATTTTACTAATTCAGAATACAGTTCATTTACCCGAAACAAGTGTAAGAAGCTGTTTGAATGGTGTCTTGGTTCAGGAAAAAGATATGATTACTGACGAACGAAATATCTTAGAAAACGCAACCACTGCCAAACCAATAGATTCTGAGATAGAAGATTTATTATTTGCTTCTAAAATTTGTAAACACACCAAATCAAATACCATTGTTTTAGCAAAAAACAAACAATTATTTGCGAGTGGAACAGGACAAACAAGTCGTGTTGATGCGTTAAATCAGGCCATCCACAAAGCAAATTCTTTTAATTTTAAACTAAATGGTGCAGTGATGGCAAGTGATGCATTTTTCCCATTTCCTGATTGTGTAGAAATAGCAAAAAATGCAGGGATTACAGCGGTCATCCAACCAGGGGGAAGTATTAAAGATCAGTTAAGTATTGATTATTGTAATGCCAATAATGTGGCGATGGTTTTTACAAAAACACGTCATTTTAAACACTAAAATATTTAAGTAAAAGCTATTTTCAAACTAACGTTTATTTTAGTACTTTTACAAAGCAGCAAAATACGTTAATACTTTTTGATAAATTTTTTATAGCATATGGGATTTTTTGACTTCTTAACTGAAGAAAT
>JABAZA010000059.1:15479-17443 GCA_018608725.1 Flavobacteriaceae bacterium | reverse complement strand
TGGGAATATGTAATTGTTCCAACAGGTGATCCTGCTCCAACGGGTAGTGGAACTGCTGCAACCGTAACTTCTACACAATTCACAGGATTGGATTTTGAAACAACCTATGATGTGTATGTGCGTGCCGATTGTGGAACTGCGGATGGCTATTCTACATGGTCTGGACCGGTAACTTTTACGACGATGCAACAAACCAACTTTACCGTGGACTGTGCATCGGGAGCTCCTGTAAACATAAATTATTGTTACACAAATAGTGACACCATGTTTTGGGTATTTACCTCAACAACAGGCTTTCCGTTGTCAGTAACATTTAATGCGGGTACCATTGAAGGCGGCTTTGATAATCTTACTATATATGATGGTCTTGATAACACCGGAACAGTGTTGTTTAACAACAATACGAATAACACAAATGATTTTACCGGTCTGGTAGTTGAATCAACTTCAACATCAATGTATATAGAAGTGGATTCCGATACTTTTAGCAGTTGTGATGGAAGTACTTTCTACACCCCATGGGATTTTGATGTCAGCTGCAAAAGCTGTATCACACAAACTGTTGATTTTAATATCTTAGGAGACTGTGAAGTGAGTCAAGATTTCTATATTGAAGTTGATGTTTCTGATTTAGGAAGTGCAAGCTCGGTAATTATTTCTGACAACTTAGCAAGTGCAGAACAGACCGTGACGAGCACTGGCGTAGTTACTTTTGGTCCCTATACAGCGGGTGTCAACGTTACAATTGAAACTGTAAACGGTGATGATGACTCTTGTGTGGTAAATAGTGGTGCATTGACTTTTTTATGTCCACCACCACCAAACGATTGTTCAATTATATATGCTGGAGAAGACACTGCATTTTGTGAAGGGACTAGCACTAATTTAACCGCTAGCTACCATCTTTTAGGGCAAGACACAACATCTTATGAAATTAACTCACAAGAGGGCTGTCCGACGCCTGGTATTACTGGAGGGACCCCAACAAGTTTAGATATAGACGATACATGGTCAGACGTTATTGACTTAGGATTTGAATTCTGTTTCTTTGGAGACACTTACAGTCAAATTTTAATAGGTTCAAACGGTGTACTCTCTTTTGAATTAGAGAATGCAGGTAGTGGTAATGGATATAGTTTAGGTTCAGGTGACACCTTACCTAACTCTTCTAATTCAACCTTGTCAGAAGCAAACATATTTGGAGTTGGTCATGATATCGATCCTTCCGTTTGTGGAGATATCAATTATGTTGTATTGGGTGCTACACCTTCAAGACAATTTGTGGTCAACTATTCTGAAGTTTGTCATTTTGGAAGTTCTTGTAATGATCTCAAGTCAAGTACACAAATTATTCTTTATGAATCGTCTAACGCAATTGATGTCAATATTTATAACAAACCAACCTGTAGCTCTTGGAATGGTGGTAATGCTGTTGTAGGAGTTCAGAACATTCCTGGAACAGTTGCGTTTACACCTCCAGACAGAAACACAAGTGTTTGGGATGCGACAGATGAATTTTGGAGATTTACTCCCTCATTAGGAGACCCTGATTTCACAATTGAATGGTTTGATGGAACAACCTCAATAGGAACTGGTGAAACCGTAACAGTATCCCCTACTGAAACAACCACATATACCGCAGCAATTACATACAGCCTTTGTATTGGTGGAACAGCTACTATAACAGATACAGTGGATGTAGGGATCTACCCAACACCAGAACCAATTCCGACTGAAAGCATCGTTTATAGTTGTTCAGATCAAGACAGTGTTTTGGAAGTCACTGTTACAAATTCAGATGTTCCAGAAACACTGACCTATTATTGGACATACGATGGCAATGACGTACAAGTCGGTCCTGATAATACTTATATAGTCCCAGCAGGATCAGATCAAATTGGCGAGTACTTTGTCACTGTAATTGATGAAAGAAATTGTTATGGTGATACCATAATTACATTGGT
>JABAZA010000059.1:0-15379 GCA_018608725.1 Flavobacteriaceae bacterium | reverse complement strand
ATGAACGCTGACTGTGTGGATATTCCTCAAGGACTGTCACCAAATGGCGATGGGATGAATGACTGTCTTGTTTTAGATCATTTAGAAGCATCTGATGATATTGTCAAAGCTGAAATCTATAACAGATATGGAGTCAAGGTATTTGAATTGAATGATTATACAAGCCAATGGTGTGGACAGGATGCGAGTTCTGGAAATTCAAATTCTAACGACTTATTGCCTGTTGGAACTTATTTCTATGTGATTCAATTTAATTCTGGAAGAACACCAATAACAAGCTGGATATACCTAAATTACTAACCAATATAATAACAATCAATAATGAAAAATTTAGTAATAATTTTATTTACAATACTGTGTGCACTTCAGGTGAATGCTCAGCAGGACCCACAATACACGCAGTATATGTATAATATGAATATTATCAATCCTGCTTATACAGGATCAACAGAAGGCTTAGCCGTTGGAGCGTTGTACCGTAGCCAATGGGTTGGACTTGATGGAGGTCCCGAAACATTTACTTTTAATATTCACTCCCCTGTTGGGAAAAAAGTTGGTTTAGGGCTGTCAATAATATCCGATCAAATTGGCCCTGTAAAGGAAACCAATGCCTATGTAGATTTCTCTTATACGATTCCTGTAGGAACCGTTACCAAATTAGCATTTGGAGTTAAGGGAGGGTTTACCTTTCATGACATAGCGATTGCAGAAAATCAAATAACACTGGTAGATCAAGGGGATCCATTTTTTGCAAATGCAATCAATGAAACAACTCCAAACGTTGGAGCTGGGGTGTATTTTTATAAGCCAAGTAAATACTATATTTCTGTATCAATCCCAAACATTCTGAACGGTGTCCATTTAGATGCTAACGGCACTAAAATTGGTTCTGAGTCGGAGCATGCTTTTGCAGCAGCAGGATATGTGTTTGATCTTTCAGAAAACTTTAAACTAAAACCACACACTCTTATAAAATATGCATTTGATGCACCTATTAGTTATGATATAAATGCAAATGTTTTTATGTATGATATTGTAGAAGTTGGTGTGGGATATCGATTAGAAGATTCCTTTAGTGGTATGATTAATTTTCAGGTAATGGACACTCTAAGAATTGGATATGCTTATGATGCGATTCAATCAGATTTGGATATTGTTACCAACTCATCTCATGAAATCTTTATTAATTTTGACCTTAATTTTTCAACTAAAGTTTCAAGATCTCCACGTTATTTCTAATCTAAGTTAATAATTACATTATGAAAAATATTATATCAATTTTTATTATTACCATTACGAGTAGCTTTTTCTTAACTGCTCAAAGTAATGCCACAAAAAAAGCAGACAAGCATTTTAATAAATTCCAATTTGTAGAAGCTGCAGAAGACTACTTAAAATTAGCAAATAAAGGAGACGCAGATGCTTATGTCTATGGCCAACTTGCCGAATGCTATTACAACGTATTCAAAACAGTAGAAGCCGAAAAGTGGTATGCAAAAGCATTAGAAACGACTTCAAACCCTGAGATGATTTATAACTATTCTCAAATGCTAAAAGCAAACGGAAAATATGAAGAATCGAACATCCAGTTAGGAAAATTTGCATCCATGCGACCGGCAGATCACAGAGCCACTGCATTTAAATCCAATCCTAATTATTTGCCTAAAATTTTAGAGAAAGGCAAAAAGTTTAATGTTCAAAATTTACCGATCAACTCGGAGGTTTCTGATTTTGGAGGCACCCTAAAAGACGGGAAGCTATATTTTACTTCTGCCAGAAACAACAATCGTAAAACATACGGATGGAATGACGAGCCTTTTTTAGATATCTATACCGCAACGGAAGATAGTGAAGGCGGATTTCAAACGCCTGCGATTATTAAGGAAAATATAAATACAAAATACCACGAAGGAACCGTTAGCTTTTCTCCGGATGGAAATACAATGTACTTTTCTCGCGAAAGTTATTACGACAAAGTTTTTGTAAGAGATTCTTTGACTAAATACAAAATCAGTGTTTTAAACCTTTACAAAAGTGTCAAGCAAGAAGGTCAATGGTCAGAAGCGGAAGCCTTGTCTTTAAATGGAGATAGTTATTCTGTCAAAAACCCAGCAGTAAGTGCCGATGGGAGCACCTTGTATTTTGCTTCGGACAAAACAGGAGGTTATGGTCAATTTGATATTTACAGTGCCCCTATTAACGCAGATGGCTCTGTTGGGGAAGCTACAAATATGGGGCAAAAACTTAATACGGAGGGACAAGAAATGTTTCCATTTATCAGCTCAAGTAACACGTTATATTTTTCTTCAAATGGTCATTTAGGACTTGGAGGTTTAGATGTGTTTTTTGCAAAGATAGTCGATGGAAAAGTAGGTCCTGTTCGAAATATAGGAATCCCAGTGAATGGAAATGCCGACGATTTTGCATTTAGTATGAATGAAGAAACTGAAGAAGGGTTTGTATCTTCTAACAGAGAAGGTGGAAAAGGAAGCGATGATATCTATGCGATTAAGAAATTACAACCAATCTGTGATGTATTGATGACCGTTACTGTAAAAGACAGCGAAACAGGCTTGGTCTTAGAAGGTGCTTCAGTAGATATCAAAGATTCTGAAGGGACTGTTTTTGGAACTAAAGTATCCAATGCACAAGGCATTGTAGAGTACATCATCGAATGTGATGTGGACACTCTACTTACCGGTTCTAAAGTAGATTATGAGAGTGGTATGGCCACCGTTGAAGGAACAAGTGAAGAAGAAGTTTCTGTAGAAATTCTCTTGACTCCTATTGAGGAAATTATCCTTGCAAACAAAGTCGTTTTAAATCCTATTTACTTTGATTTTGACAAATCGAACATTACGGCTCAGGCGGCTTTTGAATTGGATAAACTCGTACAATTAATGACCAAATACGAGTCGATTGTAATCAGTGCAGAATCGCATACCGATTCGCGTGGATCCGCTTCATATAACTTATCCTTATCGGATCGACGTGCCAAAACAACCGCACAGTATGTGATTTCTAAAGGAATTGATGCCAGCAGAATTACAGGATCAGGCAAAGGAGAAACTTCACCTAATGTGGATTGTGGTGGAAATTGTACTGAAGACGAACACCAATTGAACAGACGTTCTGAGTTCTTTATTTTGGAAGGGAATCCAAATGATGAGTAAGGACTGAAAAATTTTATCGTATAAAAAAAGTCCCGCAAATGCGGGACTTTTTTTATTTTAAACCGCTTTATAAAACAAAACGGATAAGGCAATAATGGCGATGGGCAATGCCATGAGAATAAATAGCGAATAGCCCAAGTCTTTTTTGCTGGACAATTTAGCATTTAATACACGGCGTTTGCGACCGCTGTAATTCACCCAATTTTTAAAGTGAATAAATAGAGCTGTCATAATAAAAAGCACCCATGTATTGGTGCTCGACATGACTACGACTTTCATTTGTTCTAAAAACTTAATAAAGAAAACCCCACCCAGAAAGAGAAGCGCAACTTGTAGCACCGAAGTATAAAACAATGCTATACTATTTGCCTTTTGTTTGTAACGGCCTTTAAATCGATTAAAAACAGTCAGATAGAGTTGATTGAAAAAGTTCATAGTCACCAATATAGAAAAAAACCTGTGATGGGATCACAGGTTTTTTTAAATTTATAACTTTCTTTTAGTATTAATTCTGAACTAATACTTTTACATTATCAATTTCATAGGTTCCAGTATTCCCTGAATTGGCTGTGTATTTAAAAGCGATATGCGCAGTTCCAGAATACGGGCTTAGATCTACTAATCCAGAGTAAACCCAGTCCTTGTAATAGGTATCATCAGGAACAATTGTTCCTGGAAGTGATGTCCAAGTCGCTGAAGATACTCCTGCATCTGTTCCATCCCAATCTGTAGAAATTAACAACTCTAATTCACTGCCATCACTATAACTGTTTGAGGACTCAAAGTCAAAGAATTCAAATTCCTGAGCGTCTAAATCAATTCCTGGGGTAATTAACCAGGAAACAGTACTAACGTCACCAGAATTGTAGGCGCTAATTTGAGCAATTCTACTTCCAGGGTTGCCCGTGTCAGTTGTGGTTCTCGCGATCCAATCTCTAGTTCCTTCTTCAATATAATTTGTCCAATCACCAGAAATCGCATCAAAATTTGAGTATGCTTCAAAGTCCTCTTCAAAAAGAAGATTAAAATCATCTACATTTAATAATTCACAACGCTCACCATTGAAATCTACATCATCAGTTGTATTTAATGCCAATACCAAACTACTTCCATCATAGGTTTTAACTACAAGCCCTCCTATAGATCCATTACCCGTTGGTAACATCTCATTTTTAAAATTTGCAAATGAGCTCGTTTCAATATTCATATTTGAATAACTAAAGCCCGAACAAGACTGTAAGGTTCTTTGAGTATCGTAATCTTCAGAAGGATCAAAATAACGGAGACCATCCAAATTATCCTCAAACTCCACATTGTCTATTTGTACAAACATCCCAATATGATCACTTGATATTTGAGAAAACTGCACATTCAATGGTACAATTTCTGCAGTGATTTCAGATCTCAACATTGTTGCGTTCATTTGATTTTGTGATAAACTTGTTACCGTAGTTCCGTATTGGTCACTTTCAGTTCCACCACCAATGGTAATGACTTCATTTCCTGTACGTTCTTCTCCAATGTATAGTCCACCTGGTGCTCCATTTTCGAATGTTGGATTCAAACGAATGTAAACCTCTCGACCCTTGTTAAATCTGTTATATGAATCTACTTGGCTCAAAATAACTTTAATGGCAGTAGTAGGGTTTTCTGGGCTGTCTTGTAAGTATACCTCTTTATAGAAGTTTCCTGTTAAATCTGAAGACGTTACATAGCCTTTGATAGCGATATCGGTATCCACTCGAAAAGGAATGGCATCATTATTATTACCATCACCATTTGGATCCGAATCGTACATCGCTTTCAATTCAGAAATTGACACTAGGTTTACACCACCAGAAAGTAATTCATTAAGCGCTCTGTTTTCTTCTGTTCCTAAACTTTCTGGAACCGAAAAATCATCGTCTTGTACACAAGACACAATAGCAACACTGGCTAAGAGTGCTAAAAGATAGTTTTTAAAATTTATTGTTTTCATAATATGATATATTAATGTTTGATTTTTTAATTAGAATCTAAGATTTAGGTTTAAGAAATACGTTGTCCCACGACCAAACCAGTACTTGGGTCCAAAACGTCGTTTTGGTGCACTAACATCTTCTTTTAAAGATTGATAGTTAGCATTTCTTCCTTGCTCAAATCCACCAGTTTTAAATTCGGTATTGAGAATATTATTCAGACTTACAAACAGACTGATATACTTGTCGCCAATTTTCCAAGATTTTCCTCCTACGGCATTCCATACCATATAAGAATCAAATTTCTCTTGTCTTAGCAATTCTTTTGCAAGTGTTGGGTCGTAATCTGGAAACGGGAATCCGTCTGTATCTAGGTAAAAATTCTCTGTACGCGTTAAAGGAGATACATCCACATAGGCATTCGACATAAAGTTTGCCGTGGTCCCAAACCACCAGTAATTAGGATCGCGGTATTCAAATCCTAAAGAAAATGCGCGTTGTGGACCGCCTGCAATTTTATAATCTTTTAAATTAGCTTCCCCAAAATCTAATCCATCAACAAAGTCACTAGACGATAATAATAAGTTTGGATTGTTATCATAGGTATATTGTCCCACAGAAGCGACTCCAGTTAATTTGATGGTTGGAGTCACTTGGGCTTCAATCCCAAATTCAATCCCTAGATGTTTTTTGTCAATCCCTTCGAGAATTTCTTGAACAAAGGCCGTACCTGAATCAACACCACTAATACCATCTGCATAATAAAACGATACTTCATTAGCATCTTGCATCTTGGTAAAATACCCCGTCAATCGTGCTTTGACAATCGGTGATCTGTAAACATAGTTCAAATCAAAGGAAGTGATTTTTTCTTCTGTTATTCCAAAGCCCGATTGATCCCCTACTATGGCATGGTTGTCTCTAGAATTAGAAAAAGTGTTACGAATGGTCGGTGCTTTTGTTAAATAACCTGCATTAGCGACTAATAAATGTTTGCCAGAGAACTTATAAGTGAATCCCCCTTTGGCACCAACACCCGTAAATTCAATTTTTTCGCCTTTACCGAAGGAATTGTCTTCATATGCCTCACTTTGGTACAAGCCTTCTCTTTGGTAAATCGTTTTAGTATTGCTTACCGCTAAGAAAAAATCAACCTTATTATATTTAAACTGTGCTTGAGCAAACATGCTAAGTATGTTGGCGTCTAAGTTGTAGTTGTATCTAAAGGTGTCGCCTTCACCAACAACTTGGTTTGGGTTTTGCAAGTCAAACTGAAATTGATCAAAAGAATCTACGTTAAGATACCCTGTTGTGCTGCCTAACATATCAATGATTTCTGCAAAATTATGCGACTTTAATCGTTTGTAATTCACGGCAGCATTCAGGGTTACATTTTCAGAGACGTCTGAGTTGATGATAGTATTCATCGTAAATTGTGTGTCGTCGCTTCGGTCTTCATACAACACATAAGCCGCATAGTCTCCTGTAATATTATTTGTTAGGTTGGCGTCGTAAAGACGGTTCCAATCGAGTTGACCCCCTTCTGTAAAATTTTGATAGGCATCATAGGCCCCCGCTAAATCCGGTCCATCATTATCTGCCAAAAAGTAACTTGGCAATCCTTGATAATACGCTGGACTTGGATTGGCACCTCCAGCATAGTCCAAACGGCTATTTCCGAGCTCTCCAAATTGGTAAGCAACATTGGTGTTTAAACTCGTTTTTTCTGTAATATCCCAATAATGGTTCAACATTAAAACAGGTTCTGCAATACGTCTGACACGCGAGTTGCGCTTTTCGCCATCATGGTATCCCCAATATTCGTTGTACTTAATGTCTTTTAAATCATATACTTCTTGCGTATTTGGAGAGGATTTCCCACGCCTGTTTGGTGTATAAAATCCTGTGAAGTTAAGACTATGCTTGTCGTTGATTTTCTTTTCAACAGACACAAAAAATGAATTAGCATCGTAAAATGTTCCATCTTGAAACCCTTCGTTACCCCAACGTCTTCCTAAAGAAAAGGCATAAGACCAGCCCCCTTTGACCATTCCAGATGCATGGGTTGCCATGACTCTGTTGGTATAACTTCTGTTTGAAGATGAATAGGTAACACGTGAGCCACTTCGGTATTCAGACGCTCTTAAGTTAATGTTAGTCGTTCCTAAGATTCCTCCAAAGTTATAAGAGGACGGTGCCAACCCAGTGGTTAACTCTTGGTTTCTAAGGACATCGTTTAAACCTCCCCAGTTGCTCCATTGTGGTCTTCCGTTAAATACTTTGTTCATTTCGATTCCGTTCATCAATACATTTCCATTATCGGTATTGAGTCCACGAACTCTAAAAAACGATGGACTGAATTCAAAAGCCGCCGCACGTTGAAATACATCTTGAGAAGAGGATAATAATCCGGAGATGTTATCGGCACCACTAGTATCGTCATTGAGTTCATCATCTGACAATGTAATGGTAAACAAATCATCGTCAGAGTCATCTAAAGACATCATCATGTCTTGAATCTCTAAGGTTTCTCCTTCATTGACAACAATTGGATAACGCGCTAAAAGATACCCCTGTTTAGTGAGGCTCAATACCTGCTCTCCTAATGGTACATCGGAAGAAAACACAAACACCCCGAGGGCATCTGTTTGTGTGCTTAATAACATTCCCTCAAAGGTAACAGTCACTTCTGCCAAAGCTTGGTTTGAAGTTAAATCCTTGACACTTCCCTTAACAACAGTTTGTTGTGCAAAAGCTGTACAGAACGTTAGTAAACCGATCAAAAAAATAATACTATTTTTTTTCATGTTGGTTTTTGAATTTGTTTGTTAATAATTGGTTGAACAAATTTACATTATTGATTTTAAAATTTATACTTTTGAACGAAGTAATTATACACAATATTTTATGGCGCCAGAATCATATCAGAAAAGTTTTAAATTTTATTTGTTTACATTTCTCATCACTGTATTGTTTAGTGTTTCTACGGAATCTCAAAACAAACGAAAGTTTAAAGTGCATACCATTGCATTCTATAATGTAGAAAACTTGTTTGACACCATTAATGACCCCAACAAATTTGACGAGAGAAGTCCAATCATGGAACTGAAGTATAACCGTCAGGAAGTTTACAACAAAAAAGTGAAGAATATGGCTTATGTCATTTCACAAATTGGAGCAGACGTTTCTAAAAACACCCCTGCTGTTATTGGAATTTGTGAAGTAGAAAACCGATCTGTTGTAGAAGATCTAGCAAACGACCCTGCTTTATTATCAAAAGACTATGGAATTGTACATTTTGAATCTCCTGATGAGCGGAGTATTGATGTGGCATTAATGTATCAAAAAGCATTGTTTGTTCCAATAAGTACAAGCGCTCATGAGTTAAAATTATTTGATGTCAAAAGAGATAAACGCGATTACACTAGAGACCAATTGTTGGTGAGTGGTTATTTGGAAGGCGATTTGATTCATTTGATTGTCAATCACTGGCCCTCTCGAAGTGGTGGAGAGGCTAAAAGCCGTTCAAAACGTGTGGCGGCAGCGACGCTCAATAAACGTTTGATTGATTCCTTACAAGCGAACGATCCGTATGCTAAAATATTCACAATGGGCGATTTTAATGACAACCCCACAAACGCAAGTTTTAAAAAAGTACTTAAAGCCAAAAAGAACAAAGGATCGGTTGGGCTTAAAGGGTTATACAACCCAATGGAAGGCTTTTTTAAGGCGGGCTTGGGATCCAATGCTTACAGAGATGCATGGAGTTTATTTGATCAAATTTTAGTGACCCAACCACTGTTGGAAGAAGATTTTTCGTCTTTTAGATTTTTCAAGGCGGGAATTTTTAACAAGCAATTCCTTATCAGTAAAAAGGGACGTTATAAAGGGTATCCCTTCAGAAGCTTTTCTTATGGTGGATTCACAGGGGGCTACAGCGATCACTTTCCTGTTTATGTACACGTTATTAAAGAAGTGGAGTAATTTCATTCGCCTCTATTCATAAAAAAAAGCAGCCTAATGGCTGCTTTTTTATAAGTGCTAGTTAGGCCAAACATCCCATGGAATTCTTGACAGAATCAAAATTAAGGCGATGGTATAAAAAATCGCAATGGTTTTGTATTTAGGTCCCGAAATTAATTTTTTCTTGTGTTTAGAATACCCTATGGTAATCAAGGCTACAGCCAAAATATTGATGGTTGGATGCTCTACAAGGTATAGGCGTATGTTTGCGTTCTTCATCACTTCTCCGACGCCTAAATCACTCCACAAACCAAAACGTTCCGAAGTAAAGTACAACAGCAATCCTATAAGCAATTGAATATGAAAAACGATCAAGGTAAATAGCGACACTCGAAATGCTTTTGCGTCATAATCTTTTTTTCCAAAGAAGCCTACAAGAGATTTAAAAACAGCTAAAACAAGAACAGCAAGTACTAAGTAAGCCCAATAGGAATGAATTGTTTGAATCATGGTGTGTGATTTATAAGTTTCTACAAAAGTACGAGAATTTTAGGCATAAAAAAACCCCCACTTCGTGAGGGTTTTAATTTTATTTTATTTGGTGTTAGTTTAAAATCCAAGCACCATCTTCTTTGATAAGAGAAAGTTCTTGAGTTCCACTAGAACCGTCATAAACATTAAAAGTTGTAATGTATTTCTGTCCGTCCTCAGCAGATGGGTCTATGCTATCTAACACAACACCCATAGCAGTGACCATCATCTCGTCACTCCAACTTGTACCAGATCCAGTTCTGTTGAAGTTTCCGTAGTTGTCTAAGTTTCCAGCAGCATCTTCAAAACCTGGTGTAGTGAGTAGCGCACTTGCGACATTAGAATAATCTGCTTCAACTAGAGTATATCTGATGGTGTTGTCTGGAACCCATTGTGTTCCGTCATGACCAAACTGTAATGAGGTCGAAATAGTGGACTGGTGTGCCATCCATACGCCATCTGTAAAAGTGTAGAGGTTCCCTCTTACTTGTGCGCCACTTGAACTTGAGTAGTAAGCATAAGTTACGATTAGCTCCTCCTCTTCTTGTCCGTAAGGGAAGTTGATCGCTAAAAAGGCAGGAAGATAACTATTTGGAGAAATAGAACTTGAGAAATTATCAAATCTTCCTGGTTCTCCAGAACCTTCACCCATAGAATCAAAATCAGCAGAACTTAAATAATATACGTTTTCTGCTAATTCCCAAGAACCATCAGAATACATATAATATGCCCCGTAATTTACAGAGTCTCCAGAAACTCCAATCGCTTTTACCGCAAAGTTTTGAATTCTCCATCTTGGAGATTCCGAATCTGTAGAGCTGTATTTAAGAGCGATATGAATTGATTCTCCATCGTATGCAGAAAAATCAAAATCTTCAGACGTGGTCATATTACCGAAAATTGTTTTATCAAAGCTCAATGCCGTCCAATTTGCTGTTGCAACGTCTCCACCTGTATTGTAATCGGTAGCAATTAAAATATCAAATAAAGAAACGTCAGCACCAAAAAGGTCAATTTCTTGTGTGATTTGGAATAACAAATCAGATGCACCGGATAAGTCAATTTCTGGTGAAATTAACCATTCTTCATTTGCTTGAGCAGCTCCATCATAACCAGAACCTTGAACATTACTAGATCCAGTAGTCCAAGCATCAAGAGATCCAGAAGCATCAATAAGCTCAAAATCTTCAAAATCTGCTGGAAATGTCGCTTGATAAAAATTAGTTAAACCAACATCTGGCGTATCGATATATTGATCGTACTCCACCAATAAGATCTGCCCTTCAGTAGGATCTGAAATTTGTGCATCAAGAACAGCTGGAATCTCATCCGTTGGATCTACATTTGGATAGAATCCAGAAGCATCACTTCCAGTTGCAGCGTAATCCGCATTTGTGAGTTCATAAGAATCCGCATAGGTGTAATCACTTACGCCTTCGGCTGAACCTACAAAAAGCTCATAGTTTACCGTTACCGAAGATCCATTGCCCCAGTATTGAAAAGGCGCGATCGTTTGTAAGTAAGGCGCAATCATTGTTTTTGCATCATCTACCGATGAAAAATTGCCAAAATCTAATTCTAATGCTTCATAATCTTCATCTGTAAAGGTATATGTTGCATTGCCTACAATAGGGTTTTCTTGTGCATCAATTTCTGCATTGATGTCTTCATTCGGGTCACATGCTGTAAAAACGAACGCCGAAAGGGTTAGTAAATAAATTATTTTTTTCATTTTCTTATTTTTTAGAAATTAATTTTTAATCCAAGACTGAATGTTCTTCCTGCTCCGTAATATACTCCTGCTGTTTGTGCAGTTGAGTCCGCGCCATCTCGGGCATCTGAAATATATTCTGTATTCAAAACATTGTTCATTCTTGCTGATAAGGAAGCATCAAATTGACCAAAACTAAAGCCATGATTTAAGCCCATATCCAATAAACCATAAGCTGGTAATTCCCATGAATCCGCTCTGTTGGTTTCATCATTTCTGTCGGTAATTCTGTAACTTGCATACAAGTCAGCCGCATAATTATAATCTACATAAAACGATGTTTGGTCCATCAATTTAAATTTAGATCCTAAAGCGAAGGTTGTTTGTGCAGCATCCGATACTTTTAAATCTTTTGCATATACGTTAATCGTTTCAATAAGCTGTCCACCTTCATCAAATAAACTACCCCCAGCATCATTTTTCCAGTTCCAGTTTCCGATAGAAGCCATACCCGTAAAGGATATTGCATCTGTAGCACGGTATACGAAATCAACTTCTACTCCAGTGTGCAAAGCATCAAGACCCGCAATGTTGTAGTTGATTCGCTCTCCTTGATTGTCTGGATCAAAAACACTTCCGGTTAAAGATTTATCAATCCATGTGGTGTAATAGATATTTACGTTTGCTGAAAGTTTATCACTTCTAAATCCATATCCAAGTTCTGCACTGAATACTTTTTCATTTAATGCTTCTTCGTTAAATGCTGTTGAGCTGTCACTTTGAAAAACATTTCCGTCTAAGAAAGGTGCTTTTGAAAAGTATCCAATATTCACAAATACATTGTTTGTATTATCTATATTGTAATTTGCACCCCCTTTGATACTGTAGCCTAGGAAGTCAACTTTGTCTGATTCACGTGCTGGATCGTCGGGAGCATAATACATAAATTCTTTTTTACTGTATGTGGTGTTAGAAATCGCAGTTGCAACAAAAATTGATAAGTCTGTGCTTGGCGCATATTCTGCTTGTGCAAAAAGACCGCTTCTTAAAACTATACCGTCATAATCTTTGTTAAAACGATCACCCACTTTTAGGGCTTGTCCAAACGTATTTTCGTCGTCGCTTTCATTAATATAAAACTGACCTCCTAAAAGATCTGCAACTTCATACCAGTGAGACCCTACATAGTAACGTGCATCAACACCTCCTGAAAGTACAAGATCCTCCGTAAGATTTGTTTTCAATGTCGATAATAAGCCATACCAGTTGTGTGCATTTCTAGAAGATGCAAAGATGTCTGAAGATCCAAGTGCACCTCTGTCAATATTTTCTTGAGCAATTTGATCAAAATCAATTGGCTGATCTACATCTCCTAAACGGTAGCTGTCTTCATAAAATTTAGACCCACGCTGTCTTCTTCCTCCACCATTTCCAAATGAAGCATAAAGTGCCGTTGAAATTGAAGTGTTGTCATTAACATCCCAATAGTGGTTTAATGCTATTTGTGGTTTGTGATAAAAGTTATAAGATAAGTGTTCTACTTCTCCATTTCTGATTCCCCAATCTGGGTTGAATCGTTTTCCTCCTTGTTCAGTAGCTCTGTTTTGAGCTATGGTTCGTCTGTTGTAACGTTGTCCATGCGTTTGTTTTGCACCAAAAGCAGTAAATGAAAGTTTATGATTGTCATTTATTTGTTTAGATAAGTTGACGAAGTAGTTGAACCCATCAAATTCAGTTCCATCGACATAGCCATCTCCAAAGATTTTAGCAAGCGATACTGTAGCCGCAAAGCCGTTGTCCATTAGACCTGTTGAATAGGTCATTCCATATTTTTGGTATCCATCATTTGCAGTTCCCATTCGTACAGATCCACCAGCTTCAACGTCTGTTGTTTTAGTTACAATGTTAATTGTTCCTCCAATAGAAGGGATAGCAACTCTTGAGGCTCCTAAACCTCTTTGCACTTGCATTGAGCTTGTTACGTCTCCTAAACCAGCCCAGTTAGACCAATAAAGTCTTCCGTTTTCCATGTCATTAACTGGAATTCCGTTGATAAGTACACCTACATTTTCGGAACTAAATCCACGTAAGTTTATACGTCCATCTCCATATCCACCACCAGACCTAGTCGCATAGACTCCTGGTGTTGATTTTAGGATTTCTGGGAATTCTTGAGTTCCAAGTTTAAGCTCAATATCAGCCGCTCTAATTGTTGAAACCGCAACTGGTGTTTTTCTGTCTACTGCAACAGATGCAAAAAGTTGAACTTCTTCTAAGCCTAATTCACTGGCTTCTAGAGAAACAGATCCAAGATCCAAATCTCCAGAAAAAGCTATTGTTGTAGATACATAGCCAACATAAGAGATTGTAATCTCACCTGTTGAACTTGATGAAGTAATTGTAAAGTTTCCGTCGAAATCAGAAGACACCCCATTAGACGTTCCTTTCTCTACGATTGTAGCCCCTGGTAAAGGCGCTTGTCCAGCATCGATAACTGTACCCGTAATAGTGCTTTGAGCAGCAACTGAGAAGGCACACACAACCAAGGCTAAAGATAAAAGTTGTTTAAGTTTTTTCATGTTTAAATTTTTTATTAATTAGTTAAGCAAAAGTACACATAAAAAAACCTAATTATTTATCTTAATATTAACAATACAATCCTGATTGTTAATAAACAGTTACGAGTTTATTGACTGTTAGACTGGTAGTGTTTAAGAAGGTTAACAGTGGAAGAATCATGGTTACTTAAAACATCAGAATTGATCTCATCCAGAATTTTTGTTGCGAGTTGCTTCCCTAACTCAACCCCAAACTGGTCATAACTAAAAACATTCCAAACCACACCTTGAACAAATATTTTGTGTTCGTACATCGCAATTAATTTTCCTAAACTTTCAGGGGTGAGTTGGTTGATAAAAATAGTGTTTGTTGGTTTATTGCCCTCAAATATCTTGAAAGGGACAATAGCGTCTGCTGTACCTTCTGCCTGTACTTCGGCTTCTGTTTTTCCATTTAACAAGGCTTCTGTTTGTGCAAAAAAGTTAGAAATCAATTTATCTTGATGGTCTTTATTACCATGTAAAGATTGCGTAAACCCAATAAAGTCTGCAGGAATAAGTTTTGTTCCTTGGTGAATTAATTGAAAAAAGGCATGTTGCGAATTGGTTCCTGGTTCTCCCCAAACTAAATTCCCTGTTTGGTACTCGACTTGGGTTCCTGAACGGTCAATACTTTTACCATTACTTTCCATAATGGCTTGTTGGAGGTAGGTTGCAAATTGGTTCAAATACTGAGTGTACGGAATGACTGCCTCACTTTCTGCTTTGAAGAAGTTATTATACCAAATGCTTAAAAAGGCTAAAACGGTGGGAATGTTTGTTTCAAATTCTTCGTCTTTAAAATGTGTATCCATTTTATGAGCTCCTTCTAAAAGTGCTTCAAAATGATCGTATCCAACGGCTAAACTAATGCTTAATCCTACGGCACTCCATAACGAAAAACGACCTCCTACCCAATCCCACATTGGAAAAATATTCGAAGCTTCTATTCCAAAGGCTTGTACTTTGGCGGTGTTGGTTGAAACCGCAACAAAATGCTTTGCGACATCTTTTTGAGTTGCGTGTTTTAAAAACCACTCTCTTATCGTATTTGCATTGGAAAGCGTTTCTTGAGTGGTGAATGTTTTAGACACAATCACAAACAGTGTGGTTTCTGGATTCAGTTTCTTTAAGACTTCATTGACGTGATCACCATCAACATTGCTTACAAAATGAGGGGTCAGATGGTTGCCGTAAAAAGCCAATGAGTCCACAACCATGGCGGGTCCTAAATCTGAACCGCCAATTCCAATATTTACAATATCGGTAAATGTTTTGTTGGTGTAGCCTTTTTTGGTGCCATCAATGATCGCTTCAGAAAAGTTTTTTATCAGGGCTTTTGCTTCGTGTATTTCAGGAATAACATTTTTATCATCTACAAAAACTTTAGCCTCTTTTGGTGCTCTAAGTGCTGTGTGAAGTACCGCTCTACCTTCGGTATGATTA
>JABAZA010000093.1 GCA_018608725.1 Flavobacteriaceae bacterium | reverse complement strand
CAGGTGCCAGTCAAAATGTTGCAGAATTGGTTTATAATTCGTTAAATTAGAGGTTGATATAAAACCCTAAACCTGCTTCGAATCCATACCAAGGGTTCTTTTTTCGTACAATGAAAGCCCTACATTATCCCATTTTAAAACTCAGTATTTTTTTTGGCGATTGGCATTCTAGTGAGCGATTTTTTGGTTGTTTCTATCCCCACTATTTTAGGGACTATTGGATTCATCTGCTTTGTATTAATTCAAGCATATTTTTATTGTAAAAGGCACCATAAAACGTTGTTTTGGCCCTCACTATTGGTGTTTTTGATGATAGTGTTCCTAGGCGTGTTTGTTTCTAAAATAAATATTCCAACCTTTTCTAATTCTCATTATTCACATCTGGAAAAAATGTCGGACAACCAATCACATCAACTTGAGTTTGTATTATTTTCATCAATTTCCAGGCTTGTTTTTTGTGACGAATATGGTTGTGATTCCTTGTCTTATTGTGATCCTTGGGTTAGGGATTTTAATGTTGATTTTGATTGGAGTACACCAACCTCCAGACTTATTAATCCAAATTTTAAGCTGGTTTATTCAGTTAATGAATCGGTTTGTGGAGTGGGTTGCTTCTAAAGAAGCGTTTCTATTTGATCAGATTTCGTTTGATTTAACCGCTCTTATCATCAGTTACCTCATCCTCTTTTTACTTCGCATTTTTTACCATAAAAAAACGTTTAAAAATTTAATAGTATTGGGGGGTTGTATCTTAGGTTTTCAAGTTGTTGTGCAACAACTGCCAGCCCTTACGTCAAAAAATGCGTTTGTTATTTTCCATAAATCCAGACACAGCGTTTTTGGACTACAGTCCAATCAGCATCTGGAAATTCATCATGATTTGGATTCTATTAACAAACTGCGAATGCTAAAAGATTATACAATTGGTGCAACCATTAAAACGCAATCGACAGAGAGTATCCAAAAACTTTATAAAATTAATGACAAACTTCTTTTGGTGGTGGACAGCCTTGGGATTTATACTATTAAAAGTGTAAAACCGCAGTGGGTCGTATTGAGGCAATCGCCAAAAATTAACTTAAATCGTTTGATTGACAGTCTTAGTCCCGAACTGATTATTTGGGATGGGAGTAATTACAAAAGCTATCAAAAGCGCTGGAAAATAACTTGTGAAGCAAAAAAAATTAGGTATCACCAAACAAGTGAAAAGGGAGCATTTTTAATGACTTATTAATTAGGGTGTAAAAGAAGGGACAAACGTTTGGTAGTAGTTGTTAAACGCCTCTTGGGTATTCATTTGTTTATAGGCGTCGTCTTTAAATAACTTCAAATATAATTCCATTTGCTGTGCTGTTTGGTAGCCTGGAATTGGAGCAATTACCTCTGCATTTAAACCTAAATACACCATCGTTGGGTAGGCTCTTACGCCTAAATAACGAGTAAACTGGTGGGAGCTGTTTCGACGTTTTGCCTTTTCGGGATTGTAATTTGGATTTGTAAATTTTTGATCTTTAAAATTCACAACCTCATTGCCTTCTGCATTGAATTTTACGGCATAGTAATGTTTATTTACATAAGCAATGAGATCTTTATTAGTAAACGTATTTCTGTCTAGCATTTTACAGGGACCACACCATGAGGTGTACATATCAATGAGTATTTTTTTAGGGGCTTTTTGTTGCATCGCAAGCGCCTCGTCCATACTGACCCAATTAATACTTTGTGCAAAAAGGGTTGTCGTTCCCAATAGGAGAACTACAACTAAGATATATGTTTTCATTTGTTTAGTTCTATGATTTAGTTTATAACAAATATAATACCAAATTAGCGTACACCATGCATTAATTTTTTAATTATAGGATAGAGTAACGCAGAGATGACTCCAAGTCCTACTGCAACTGCTGTTAATAACCAGAAGAAATAGCTCAAACCTTCAGATTGTGCAATGCCTTCGGAAGCTTCTCCAAACACACCCGCTAATTTCATTCCAATAGCAACCGCTAAATACCAGATTCCAAACATCATGGCAATCATGCGTCCAGGCACTAATTTGCTGACATAAGATAAGGCGACTGGCGAAATACACAATTCGCCCATGGTATGAAAGAAGTAAACCAATATCAACCAAATCATACTTACAGAAGCTGTTTTAGCGCCGGGTTCTATTGACGATGCACCGATCGCCACACAAGCCATTCCAATTCCTAATAACACCATTCCTATGGCGTATTTCATATTGGCATTCGGATTGTATTTACTCTCCCACCACTTTGAAAACAAGGGCGCAAATGCAATAATAAACAAGGAGTTTAAAACCCCAAACCAAGAGGCTGGAACTTCTGCAATTTCTTTTTCAAATTCAACAGTTAACATCCATAGGGAGATGGCCCAAATAATGACAAAACTAATTGCTAAAAAGATATTTGAAACTGTATATTTTGCAAATGTTTTTTTGAATAACAACCATAAAACCCAAGTAATAATTCCCAAAGGAATCACGGTCATAAGGGTGTTGACTACCTTAAAAATTAATGCTGAATTTCCTTCAAGAACACGCTGGGTGTAATCCCGTGCAAAAATGGTTAAGGAACTCGGGGCTTGTTCAAAAATAGCCCAGAAAAAGATCGTAATAAACGCAAAAAACATGACTGCCAACATACGGTCTCGTGTGATTTTGTCATACTTTGGAATTCGGATGACTAGGATTAACACAAACAACCCTAAAGCGGATAGAATTGCGAGGTTGGAACCTTCCACTCCAAACATACTAAAATCAAATAAATTATAAGCGCCTTCGGATATTTTAGAAATTGGATCATTAAAAATCCATGAGATTCCCAAAAGTCCTGCAATGGCTATTAATCCTAACTGAAGCGATGTAAACGGATTTAGTTTCGGTTCATTTGCACTGGTTTCAATTTTGGTGGTATCTGCCTTGACTGGTTTTGTTCCGATATTTCCAAAAATATTTTGAGCAAACCAAAATTGAAGCAGTCCGAACAACATAAAAATGCCTGCGAGTCCAAAGCCCCAACGCCATCCTACTTGTTCTCCAAGGTATCCACAGAGTAGAATCCCTAAAAAGGCACCTGCATTGACGCCCATATAAAAAATTGTATAGGCACCATCTTTTTTCTCGTCTTTTCCTTTGTACATTTCAGAAATGATTGAGGTCATATTTGGTTTAAAAAATCCACTTCCAAACACTAGCAAAGTCAGTCCTAAGTAAATGAAAAACGGCGTTTCTACTGCCATAGCCCCGTGGCCAAGCGTCATTAACAACGCTCCAATTACTACGGCATAGCGGTAACCAATTTTTTTATCGGCAAAATACCCGCCTAGAAGGGTCGATAAATAAACCAGTGAGGTGTACGTTCCAAAAATCGCATAGGCATGCTCTCGAGGCCAGCCCCAGCCCCCATCAAGGAGTGATGCGGTAAAAAACATAACGAGCAATGCCCGCATACCGTAGTAGGAAAAACGTTCCCACATTTCTGTAAAAAACAATACAAAAAGTCCGGCTGGATGCCCTAAGACTTTGTCTTTGAACATATTTTCAATGTCTGTTGTCATAATTTGTTAATTTTAAAAAAATATTTGACTTACTTTTTATTTATAAAAACTAAGCTTGAAGATCTTCTGCGCCGTGCGTCAATCGCTTCAATGGTTTTAAAATAGCTAAAATTAGCAATCCAAAAATTATACAAAATATTGCAATTCCAGTAAAAACTTGAAACTCTCCGGCTCCTTCTGACATCCCGCCCACAAAACCTGCGACTTTATTTCCTAAACCGGTCGCTGCGAAATATGCGCCCATCATAAAAGCTGCATATTTTACAGGTGCTAACTTCGTAATAAACGATAATGCAACTGGTGAGGCACAAAGTTCTCCAATTGTGTGAAACAAATATGCTAAAACAAGCCAAACCATTGCTGATTTCTCAATAACGTTGTCTCCATCCATTACAACTTCAGTAGAAGCCTTACTCATAAAAAAGAATCCAAATGCCATAATGATGAGTCCTATTGCCATTTTGAATAATGAAGAAGATTCTTTTCCTTTTTTGGCCCACTTGAACCAAAATCTACCTATAAAGGTCGCTAAGACAATAATAAAAAATGCATTAATCGATTGAAAAACAGCTGCAGGAATTTCATTTCCTATTAAAGGTAATGTGACAGATATTAAACGGTCTGTTTTTTGTTCAGTGTACAAGCTCATCAACCCCCCTGCTTGCTCAAAAGCACCCCAAAAAACAATAATAATCAAGAATGACAAAAACATCACCAGCATTCTATCTTTCTCAACTTTAGTTAATGGCTTTTTTAATAAATCTTTATCAGGGGAATCTTGTGATCCTATAAAATCTCCAACTCCCTCAAGGTGTTTTAAACCTAACATATAGAGGACTTGTCCAAGGGCCATTCCAATACCAGCCAATCCGAAACCATAATGCCATCCATATTTAGCGGCAACAGCACCAACAATTAGTGCTCCAAAAAATGCCCCAACATTAATACCCATATAAAAAATATAGAATCCAATGTCTCTTTTACCGTCTCCTTGTTTATATAACCCACCTACCATTGTTGAAATATTTGGTTTCAAAAAACCAACACCCAATACAATAAGTATCAATCCTGTGAAAAAAGCCCATTGTGCATCAATTGCTAAAATTCCATGACCAAAACAAAGTAACAGTCCTCCCAACATTACAGCCTTTTTTTGTCCTATAAATTTATCTGCTATCCATCCTCCAGGAATAGACATAAGATATACAAACATTGTGTAAGTACCATAAAAGGAAAGTGTTTCTACATTAGACCACCCGTATCCAGATTGAGGATCGCCCATAATCACTGGAGCTGCTAGAAAAAGTGTTAGGATTGCACGCATTCCATAGTATGAAAAGCGTTCCCACATTTCTACAAAGAATAATACATAAAGACCCGCTGGATGTCCAAAAATTTGTTTCTGATTATCCAAGTGTGATGTAGTTGACATAAATTTTAGTGTTAGTTAGTAAATTATTTATTGGTTAATTTTAATTTATTCGCTTATCGCCCAATTTTTCATGTAAAAAGTTGGTCATTTTGGTATATAAATGCATGGTTGTATTTCCACCATAAATGCCGTGGTTTTTATCGGGATAAATTGCCCAATCAAATTGTTTGTTGGCTTGAATTAAGGCTTCTACCATGCGCATCGTATGTTGTACATGTACATTATCATCTCCAGACCCATGCACTAAAAGGTAATCGCCTTTTAACAGTTCTGGATAATTAAATGGAGAGTTGTCATCATAACCGCTTGGATTTTCTTGAGGTGTTCTCATAAACCGTTCGGTGTAAATGGTATCGTAAAAACGCCAGCTGGTCACAGGTGCAACAGCAATGGCCATTTTAAAAACATCGTTTCCTTTCAGTAAGCAATTAGTACTCATATGACCACCATAACTCCAACCCCAAATTCCAATACGACTTTGGTCTATATAAGGCAAGTCTGAAAGTTGTTTTGCTGCTTGAATTTGATCTTCAGTTTCGTATTTGACAAGATTCATATAAGTGACTTTTTTGAAGTCTGCCCCTTTATAACCTGTTCCACGTCCATCCACACAAGCCACAATATACCCTTGTTGTGCTAAAAATTGATGCCAATAATCACGTGAACTGCTCCATGTATTTGCCACTTGTTGCGAGCCAGGCCCTGAGTATTGAAACATCAAAAGTGGGTAGGTTTTAGACGGATCAAAATTGGCAGGTTTGAGCATCCACATGTTCAAATCGTTGCCGTTAACGTTGATTGTGCTGAATTCTTTAGTTGAATAGTTATAGGCTTCTAACTTGGTTAAAAGTGCTGAATTATCTTTTATATTTTTAACCAGTCTGCCTGTTTTAGAATCGTTTAAAGTGAATTTTGGAGGGCTAGCAGCACTGGAATAGGTTTTAATGAAATAAGTAAAATCTGCACTGAATTCTGCATCGTTTGTACCTTCTTGTGTGGACAAGCGTTTTTTGTTTTTACCATTCAATCGAATTGAATACACATCGCGATTGATCGAACCATTTTCTACGGATTGATAATAGATTGTTTTAGCAGGTTCATTGTATCCATAATAGGCGGTAACTTCCCAATCTCCTTTTGTGATTTGATTTTTTAGCTTCCCATTTTTTGCGTAGTGATATATATGATTGAATCCGTCTTTTTCACTGGTCCAAATAAAACTATTATCTTTCAAAAATGTTAGATTATCGGTTACATCTACATAAGCCTCGTCTTGTTCAGACAATACTAAATTCGCTTGATTGGTTTCTGGATTCAGAAGCCAGAGATCTAAGTTGTTTTGATGTCGGTTCATGTATTGTGCAGACAAAACATTAGGATCGTTCGTCCATTTAATTCTTGGAATATAAAAATCGTTATAATCTTTTGACAATGCAACGCTTGAAATAGTGTCTGTGCTTAAATCGTAGAAATGAAGAGAAACTGTTGCATTTGTTTCCCCTGCTTTTGGATACTTGAATACTTCTTGGGTTTGATAGAGATCTGTTCCATAAATATCCATTGAAAATTCAGGGACATTGGTTTCGTCAAAACGAATAAATGCAATTTTATTGCTGGCAGCATTCCATTCAAAAGCTCTTACAAAAGCAAACTCTTCTTCGTAAACCCAGTCTGTGATTCCATTAATAATTTTATTTTTTTCGCCATCAAAAGTGATTTGTTGAGTGGTTCCAGAAACAAGATCTTTTATATATAAATTGTTCTCTCGTCCATAGGCAACTTTCGTACCATCAGGTGAAAAAGTAGGTTCTTGAATTTTATATTCTGAAATTTTCTGCAAACTTTTAGATTGGATATTATATGCATAGTAAAGTCCAAGAACAGAATATCTAAATATGGGTTCTGTATCGGTTTCCAAAATGACTTGACTTTCATCGTCACTAAACGTATAATTTGTGAAATATGGAATGGCATCCATTGTTTGAGACGTGGCAAGGGTTTTTACTTTGGACAGGGTTTTATAATCGTATAAATCAACGGAAGTGGATCGGCTTGATCTATCAAAATTCAAAACTGAGTATTGTTGTCCATTGTTCATAGAATGCAAGGCTGTCATCCCCTGTGTTCTAAACGAACCATCCCAAATTTGATCTAATGAAATAGATTTTTTTTGAGCTGTCGCTGTTAGAATAAACAGACACGCAATTAGGTAGATAAAAGGAGATCTCATTAAAAAAAGAATTTTTGATAATATTAGGTCAAGTTTACTAAAAAATTAGGAGAAAACCTCAACTATTAGCACATAAATACGCAATTAGAATAATTGCAGCTCCAAAATAATATGAAGATATAGTATCTTTGTATTTCAAAAATAGACACACATGCAGAATTCCGTTTCTGGATTTTCAAAGTTTACAAAAGCCGAAAAAATTGATTGGTTGATTTCTAATTACTTTCAAAATAACGCGCAAGCGAAAGCCAATTTGGAACGCTATTGGAATACTGACGAAGTACTTCAAAAGCTTCACGACGAGTTTACCGAAAATACGATTTCTAATTTCTATCTGCCTTTTGGAGTGGCTCCAAACTTTTTGATTAACGATAAAATGCATGTCATTCCAATGACGATTGAAGAAAGTTCTGTTGTTGCTGCAGCCAGTAATGCTGCAAAATTTTGGATGGAACGTGGCGGATTTAAAGCCGAGGTGCTATCGACTACCAAAGTAGGGCAGGTTCATTTTATGTTTCATGAAGAATTTGAGGAATTGGAATCTCTTTTCAATACTATAAAACCACAACTTTTCGAACAAACCAAGTCCATTACCAAAAATATGGAGGCACGTGGTGGTGGTATTTTAGACATCGAATTGGTGGACAAAACCACACAACTTTCAGGGTATTACCAACTACATGTCACGTTTGAAACAAAGGACGCCATGGGTGCAAACTTCATCAATTCTTGTTTGGAGCAAATTGCAACGACCTTCAAAAGTTGTTCTAAAGACATTCATGTGGTGATGAGTATTTTATCAAATTATGTACCAGACTGTCTCGTTCGTGCGGAGGTAAGTTGTACGGTTGACGCACTCTCAACAAAAGCCTATACAGGCCAAGAATTTGCAGATACTTTTATTCAAGCGGTGCGGATTGCAGAGGTGGAACCCTACCGTGCAGTGACCCACAACAAAGGAATTATGAATGGCGTGGATTCGGTAGTCTTGGCAACTGGAAATGATTTTAGAGCTGTGGAAGCAGGTGTACATGCCTATGCCGCACGTTCGGGAAGTTACTCGAGTTTAACCCATGCTTCAATTGAAAATGGCGTGTTTAAATTTTGGATTGAATTGCCGCTGGCACTTGGAACTGTAGGCGGGCTGACAGCTTTACATCCGATGGTTAAAACAGCCTTGGAATTGTTAGGAAATCCTTCCGCAGAAAAATTAATGCAGATTGTTGCCGTGGCTGGATTGGCTCAAAATTTTGCAGCCTTAAAATCGCTCACCACTACTGGGATTCAGCAAGGACATATGAAAATGCATTTGCTCAATATCTTGAATCAATTTGAAGCAAATGAGAGTGAAAAAGCACAATTAATCGAGCATTTCAAAACCCATACCGTAACCCATAGTGCCGTTGTGAAAGCGATTAAAAATTTAAGAGCCTAATGCAGACCTTTTATAGTCATGGAAAATTATTGATCAGCGCAGAATATGCGGTTTTAGATGGTGCTTTGGCGTTGGCATTGCCCACAAAGTTTGGACAATCTCTAAAAGTAGAACCAACCCATAAAAACACAATCCATTGGAAAAGTATTTCCAACGAAGGCGTGGTTTGGTTTGAAGCTGAATTTACGATCGATGTGGACTTAAAAGTATCCACAACAGATACTTCAACTATTGCACAACGCTTGCTACAAGTTTTGGATGCCTTACAACAGTTAAACCCAACTCATTTTGAAGCGCATAAAGGCTACATATTAACATCAACCCTCGAATTTCCTGAAAATTGGGGATTGGGCTCATCCTCTACCCTCATCAATAATTTAGCCCAATGGGCAGAGGTGGATGCTTTTGAATTGTTGGAACGCACTTTTGGTGGCAGTGGATTTGACATTGCGTGTGCACAACAGGATTCTGGGATTTTATATCAATTAAAAGAAGGGACACCAAGCATCAACCCTGTGAATTTTTCGCCGCCGTTTTTGGAGGCTTTGTTTTTTGTGCATCGCAACCAAAAACAAAACAGTAGAGATGGGATTGCTTCCTATAAAACGCATACCAAAAATCAAACACTCGATTTTTCGGAGTTGAATGGCTTGACATTAAACCTCTTAAATTGCACCGATTTAAACTCCTTTGAATCGCTCATTGAACAGCACGAACGCAGGATTTCTAAGCTCATTCAACAACCGCCTTTAAAAGAGGCCTTATTTTCAGATTATGAGGGTGCTATAAAAAGCTTGGGGGCTTGGGGTGGTGACTTCTTCCTTGCCACAGGCAACACAGATTCAATGGATTATTTTATCTCAAAAGGCTATACGACTGTTGTGCCGTTTAGAGACATGATTTTATAAAAAAAGGACCCATTTCTGAGTCCTTTAGTTTCTATAATATGTTTGTTCGTTTTTAGTAAAACGTCGCTCTGTTATCTTCGATATCAGCGGCCTCTTTCAGTGCATTGTAGAGTTGTGTGTTCACCGCATTTGACTTTGCCTGACCCACACGATTTGCAGCCGCTTGATAGTTTGGTAATGGCTCTGCAGGGGTTAGTTTTGTCAATTGAATTGCATAGACCCCATTCTCACCAACAATTAGTTTGGAGGTTGCACCTTCTTCTAAACCAAAAGCTGTTCCAATTACTTTAGGCTCTCTTCCAGCACCTGAAAGTGTTGGGTTTTTCATGTTTACTGCCAAGGCTGTTTTAACGGTTTGCCCTTCGTCAGAAGCAATGGCTTCTAAGGTGGTTGCAGAAACACGGTCTTTAATAAGTTGTGCTTTCTTTTCTTTTCTAATTTCTGGAAGTGCCGTCACAGATGCTTTTTCAACACTCATCAGCCCTGCTTCATTGACAGCAGTGACCTTCGCAACGACAAAACCGCCTCCTGAAATATTAAAACTTTTAAAATCTCCTACTTCTACTCCATCTTCAAAAGACCATCTTACAATAGCTCTTTGTACTCCAAGACCTGGAATTGTTTCATCCAATTCTTTAAGACCACTTACGGGGGAAGTTGTATAATTATTTTCTTTGGCAACAGTTTCAAAATCGGCATCAGCCACTGCAATTTCAAATTTAGATTTGTCTGTAAAAACCCCATCAATCGTTTTGATAGATGGCTCAATTTCTTGAACAATCGTAGCCATTTTATACGCTTCTTGTTTTTTTCCTTGATCTAAAATCTCAATAATGTGATAGCCAAAGTTTGTTTTTACAACGCCTAAACTCCCTTTTGGATTCTCAAATGAATAGGCTTTAAATTCTGCTGCGAACCCATCGGTGTAAGCAAATTCAATAACGCCGTCTTTTTCGTTACTAACTTTATCAGAAGATAAGGACAGTAAGCTTTTGAATTTTGAACGGTTAGAACGGATGACGTTATAAATACTATCGGCAGTTGTTTTTGCTTGTGCGTCTGTTTTGGTAACCGATGCATCAGCACGAACCGATCCAATAAAAGGAATCAGAATGTGACGTACTTTTGCTGAATCAGCAATCATTTTTTTAGCAACTTGTTTGGACAACTTGTAGGTTGTACCATCTTTATAAGGGCCAAAAACTTCATCCGATTTTAAACTTGTAAGTTCATCTGCAACTGCGGTTGGCAAAGCAGACTTAAGGACATAAGCGTCGTTATATTTTACAGATGAATTGGCATTTACAAATGCTTCTACATCTGTTGTGTTTTGAAAGCCTACGACAGTTTGAATCGCATTGGCTGCTGTGTTAAACTCTTCTTTATCGGCAATAAGTGCTGTTAAATCACTTTGAATTTGTTGTTCATCTTCTAAAGAAGCAACTTCTTTAAACTGAACATACACTAAATCTCTAGAAGCTTCAACTTCGTATTTGTTCGGATTTGCTTTGATATAGCTCTTAACTTCCGATTTTTTTACAGAGACCAAACTGTCTGCAATAGAAGTAAATGGGATTTGAACATATTTAATATCTGCTTTATCATTTTCCAACTCGTAATCTAATTCCCCCTCCGTAAGCGTTCCAATAACACCTGCTTTGACTAGATTAAAATAAGTCTGTTGCACACCTGATTGAGAAATATTTTGTTCAAAATCAGTCCAAGCTTTATAGTTAACGGGATTTCCGTTAAGCGTGGTTGTTTCTGGGGCAATTGCTTTTAGATTAGCTATAAATTCGTTAAGCTTATCTTCATCAAATAAACCGGCTTCATTTTTAAATTCTTCAAAGGAGCCTAAGTTTTGTTTTAACAATTGACGCATATAATCTCTTTCAATAGAGATTCCAACCGCATCATATTGTGTTTGCATGACTTTATTTCTTAGTTCTTGATCCCAAACACGATTCATTGCTTGTGTGTTTGATACAGAACCCCCAGACTGGCGTTGAATGTTTTCAACTTGGTTCATAAAGGCATCGCGTTCGATATCTTCGCCATTAATCGTTGCTACAACGTTTTGTGAGTTACCTGAAGAGTCTAAATTTTGAAATATATCTCCGATTATGAATGCAAACAGTGCAAGAGCGATGATAATGATCAAGAATATAGAACGTTGTCTAATTTTATTTAAAACTGCCATTAGTAGTGTGTGTTATTTTTTTTAATATAGTGGACGAAAATACCAATTTCTTTGAAATAATAAAAGGAGAAAAGAATTTAATTCAAAGAGGGGGCTTAAATTAAAATTCTTCTAAGATTTTAAGCTCAACCAATTCAATTTTAGTATTGGAAACCTCCTTGATGGTAAAATGAAATTGATCTATTTTAATTTCTTGATTTTTCTCTGGTATTTCTTCGGTATGGTTTACAATAAACCCTCCAAGTGTTTCATAATTTTCACTTTCGGTAAGTTGAAACTTATAGGTTTCATTAATATGATCTACTTCGATCCTTGCCGAAAACACATAGGTATGATTATTTATTTTTTCTTCAATAAGTTCAAAGGTATCGTGTTCGTCCTCAATTTCTCCTACCAATTCTTCAATCACATCCTCTACGGTCATAATTCCTGAAGTTCCTCCATATTCATCTAAAACAACGGCCAAACTCTTGCGTTTTTTAATTAAGACGTTCAACACATCTTTTGCGAACATGGTTTCTGGAACATATTCTACAGGTCTAAGCATTGATTTTATATTTTTTGGAGCTTTAAATAAATCAAACGAATGTACATAGCCCAAAATATCATCAATGGTTGTTTTGTACACCAGTATTTTTGAATGTCCTGTTTGTGTAAATAAATCATTTAGGTTGCTCAAAGAATCGTGAATTTCAATAGCGGATAATTCGGTTCGAGGCACCATAACTTCTCTGGATTTCACTTCAGAAAATTCCAAAGCATTTTGAAAAATCTGAATTTCACTGTCAACCGTATCATGCGCCTCTACGGACTCCATTTGTTCACTTATATAATTTCCTAACTCGACTTTGGTAAACGCCAATTGAACCTCATCCCCTTCTGTTTTAAATAGGTGTTTTAAGATGACATCAGAAATCCATATCACAAAATGAGATACAAAAGAAAATAGAACGTAAAACAAATAAGCAGGAACTGCAAATAGCTTTAATAATGAATTGGCATAAATCTGAAAAAATACTTTTGGAAGAAACTCCGCCGTAACCAATATCACTAGTGTTGAAATTACGGTTTGTGTAAGTAAGCTTAATTCGGTAAAAAGAGAGTTGATTATAGGACTGGATGATGGCAAATAGGATGCAAACCAATCGACCAGCATATCTCCCATATAAAACCCATAAATCACAAGAGCAATATTGTTTCCAATCAGCATGGTTGCTATAAACTTGGACGGTTTTGCTGTGATTTTGGTTAGTAGTTTAGATAACAATCCTCCTTGTTTTTTCTCAATTTCAATATGAATTTTGTTTGAGGATACGTACGCAATTTCCATTCCTGAAAAAAATGCGGATAAAATTAAACTTAAAACAATAATCAAGAGGTCTATGGTCATGGTTACAATTTACCGCGATCTTTAAATCGTTTTTTGAATTTTTTACGAAAGAAAAATAGCGCTACGGCCAAGGCGGAAAAAAACAAAGAAATGTAAGCTTCATAGCCCTCGTTATTCCATTTATAAATAGCATCATAAAGAAATAAGGCCGCAAAGCCTAAATATAAATATTGTAAAATTGAAAGAAGTTTCATCTGTGTAGAATTGAATTATTGGCTAAAAATTAGTACTGTAAAGATACAAATTATTCGTCAATAAAGATACGCCCATTAACCTCAAGAACTTGCGCATTCGTGAAATTCTTATTGGAATCAAATCCAACTCCATTGGTGATATAATCTTTAGTTCTAAATTTGACAGGTTGATTGGTAAAAAGCCATTCTTTTTTTTGATCGAAAAAAAGTTGTTCTGTAAATAAAGTGTCGTTAGTTGAAGTCGTTAAAACAACATTTCCTTGCAGGTCGATTAAATTGGTTTGATCGTACACAATGGCATGATCAGAGGTGACTGTGTTTTTATTATCATCATCATCAAAAAGAGTGAGGTCTATACCCTCCGGAAATTTATAAAAAGGAAACTCACGATTTGTAAAGTTCACCATTTTGGGGCTCACAAGAATAAGCGTTAAGCGACCTGAATCGGTATATTTTGTATTGATATCCTCAGCGATAGACAAAGGCTGATAAGAAGCACTATCGAGATCCTGTACTTTTTTAAGCGTGTTGTTACAAGAAAAAAACAGCGCTATCACAGAAAGTGAAACGCTATTTTTTAATCCTATGTTACAACCAAGTTTCATTAAAGCGATGGTACCGTTACCGAACGTTGAATCCAGCATTCAACTTTGATGACTTGTCCTGCACGCCCCGATGAAAATATTTCACTTTTTGTGGGTGCTTTCGCTTCGTAATTAGCAATTGATTTAGAGGCATTTTTTTTCATTGTAGGATCTATTCTTCCAGCTTTAGCAGCTTCATTAGCAGCCAACCAATACACAGCTCTTTTCGAAAAATTATCCGTTCCACAATTATTAGCACTTTTTGCATACATCGCTGCAATGGCTAAATGTGCTCTTCCCATACTTGGATTTGCTTTAAGCGCTTTCATAAAATAAGTTCTTGCCTGTCCGTAACGCCCTTTCTTTTTAAAATTTGTAGCAATTTTATATAAGATTTTTGATTTCTCAAAGGTATCAGATTCCAAATCCACAGCTTGGTTATAGTAACTCAACGCTTCTGAACTCTTTCCGGCCTTATCTTTTAAGATTCCTAAATAAAAGGCGGTATCTGCATTTGGTTCCAATGCATTTTTTTGTTCTACAATCTTCACAAACAACGGATCATCATTACATTCTTTTGCATACATTCTGTTCATGGCACGTTGCAACCAAACCCCATCATTTTTAAATTCTTCAAAATCCTTACTGTATAATGGAATCAAGTTTTCACAATTGGCTCTAGCACCCAACTTGGTATCTACACTTCCAGCGATTTTATCATAAGCTCCTAAATAACTGTCATATGATTTAAGTTTACGAGCCTCTTTTGGAGCTAATTTTTTAACCTGGCCATCTTCATCTAAATAGGCATTTCGCTTTTTTGTGTAGTTTTTAACTTCAAACTCAATTTTTTCACTGATATCATCATATTTAGAAAACAATTGCTGAGCTGTTTTTAATTGAGAATCATAAAGATCTACCATCAAAGAAAAATAAGTGTACAAACTCTTAGGATTTGTAAACGTTTTAGAATCGGTAGTATAAGCATTATCAAATGCGGCATAAAGCGCTTCATTTGTTTTGTTTAAAATATTTCGGTAATCATATTCTAATTGACATGCTTTTGCCATGTAGGCCCCACTTGGAGTTACGTTTGGAAAAATTGCTTTACGTTCTTGCCACAGTTTCAACATATCGTTGATAAAACTGATTTTTTCATCCCCTTCAGAATTGACAATCTTATAGTCAAGAATGCGTTCACCATAAATAAAAATTGCCTTATTGAACTTTGGATTTCTATTTCGCAATTCCATCCATGGGGCATAAGCCGCCGAATAGTTTTTAGACTTCGCTAACTCACTAAAAATAGAAAGCGTTTCTAAATCCTTTTCATTTTGTGCTGTGATTTGAGTACTCGTTAAAAAAAGGAATGCGATTAAAAGTGTAAGTTTTGTTTTCATCTGTCTGTTTTTTTTTATTTCAGATACTTCAGGCTATTTTCGAAAGCCTTTATGAATTGTGTTGTTAATTAATTAAATTTTCGTTTCTCAAACCAGCGATCATTTAGGGATAAACTCACCTGGAATTTTATAAAATTTTCTTTCACTAAGTTGGCCGTATCAACTCCACGAGTTCCAATCTCGAAACCAACGTTTGCATTTGAGAATATTCGTCCTACTGGAAGTCCTACTCCAAAAGATATGCCAAACTCTTTGATGTCTTCATTATTGATTCGCAATCCTGTATCCTCAAAACGAATCCCGGTTCTGTAAACAATGCGCTTCCAATACCGATTAAAAGAATCATATTTTGGAATATAAAACCCTCCAAGAGAAAGTGTTGAAGCATCTTCGTAGGTGGCATTGTCAATAGTTAAAAGTCGGTTAGAAAATTGACTTGCTTTAAGAAACGTGTATTCAACCCCTGCAAACCATTTTCTGGGGGTTCCAACCCCAAATCCAAAAGATGTTTTTGAAGGCAAAGTCAGAGTCGTAGTTTCTAAATTTAAATCCGATAAATCAATTTCCGATGTGTTAATTGTAAATTCTTGTTGAGATATAGGGTCAATTACAATGGTTGAATAGATACGACTGTTTGCTGAGGTGATTTCTGAGCTCGGCGAATAGGTTGCTGAGGCAGTGACCTCAAAATTTGATTTTATGAGTTTGGAGAAAATTAATCCAAAATTATACGTAAACCCACCTAAATCTGATCGGTTAGATTCTCGTGATTGGTACTGCAATAAACCCCCTTCTGAATTATATCCAAAAGCGATATTGGTATTCTTTATATTTCCAAAATTATAACTGGCATCGACTCCCAATCTAAAATCGTTCGTCAATTGATATCCTACTCCTAAAAACACTTTGTTTAATCCACCTTCACCTCGGTATTTATACTGAATAGCACCATCGGAATCTGTGGACTGTAACTTATAACCCACAGATGAATAAGGCAAAAGACCAAATCCAGCTCCAAATTTTCCAAGCGGAAAAGCAAGAGCTAAATAATCAACCGAGGTTGTACTCGACTCTGCTGTTTGTGAACTACTGGAAAGTTTTATATCCGAGTGACTCCCTCCTATTGTGTACTTTACAGGTTTTGCTTCATTATTAAAAGACTTTAGATTTTTACCAGCATAAGAAGCAGGGTTTCGAAGGTTGATATGAATACTGTCAGAGTACACACTCAACCCACCCATGGACTGATTTTCTACTGTACCCTTAAACTTTAAGCTTCCGATGCCATAAAATGAATAAGGTGAACTTGACCCTTGTTGAGCATATGACAGACTTGAAAACACAACAGTTATGAGTATTAAAAACTTTTTTATCATTAGTTTGAATTAAATTCCAGTAAAAAATTAAGTCCTTCTAAAAGAAAATTTGAATTCGCAAATATGCTAATTTTAAATTGCTTACACAAGAAATCTGTGTCTCCTCCTGTTAAAATAACTGTTAAATCTGGATATTTATTTTGGTACTCCTTAATAGTCCCCTCCATTTCATGTAATAAACCATAGATCACCCCTGAATGAATCGAGGCTTCAGTAGAGCTGCCAATACGCTGATTGGGAGCCGTTTTTTGAAGAAGCGGTAAATTTGAAGTGAATGTTTCGAGTGCTTTATAGCGCATCTCTACTCCAGGTGAAATAGCACCCCCTAAATAATTCTGGTTGGAATCCATAAAGTCATACGTAACACAGCTCCCTGCATCAATAACTAAAACATTCCTTTTAGAATACTGCAGAACTGCCGCTGCCATAAGTGCTAAACGATCAACTCCAAGCGTTTGTGGTGTATCGTAAGCATTTTTAAAAGGCAACTGAAAGGAAACATCTAATATTTTAATTGGTAGTAAATTTTGAAGCCTTTCGAACTCCAAATTATCAATCATTTTTACAGAGGATAGCAATCCGTGTTTAACACGGCTAAATTTTTTGAGTAACGCTTCAACCTCAGCCAACATATTTGTAGTCGCTACAGTTTGAACTTGGATCATTTTATCTGATTGAAAAACAGCCAGTTTAGTGGCCGTATTTCCAATGTCCATTATTAAATTCATGTTTCTTGTTTAGACTGTAAATTTACAAAACCATTTTTTATAAAATTTTACTTTGCGAATATTAAAATTGCGTTATAT
>JABAZA010000089.1 GCA_018608725.1 Flavobacteriaceae bacterium | reverse complement strand
GAATATTAGGTTAGGTAAATAATACCGATGGATTATAGTGGGTTTGGATTGTCTTCATTGGTGAAAAGAAAAACCCTCCTACCATTAATTCATTATTTATAAATTCACTCTTGAAGCTTCCTCACTTTTCCGAAGCTGTTTTTGTTTGATCTTTTGGTTTCCAAAACTCATGCTTACGGCAAATCGAATTTGAGGAGGGCTAAAATTAACATCAAAATCTTGATAGAAATTTTGAACTGTATTAATGGATTCGAAGCGCCATCTTTGTGTATCTAATATATTGGTAGCATTTAGGGTATAGGTTAAGTTTTTGTGTTTTTTCTGTAATGCTAAATTTAATGCACCAGCTGGAAGGACGATGTTTATTCCAGATACAGCTCGGGAATTGTAATAGCCCCAAACTTGGAAAGAAAAATCATTACCTAGATTAAAATTATTATTCATGTTGAACCGGAGGCTACTATTGGTAATATCGATTGATGATTCTGCGGCATTATTTTTTAATGCAGTATAAGCAAAAGTGCTAAACAAACGTAAATTCCAAAATGAAACAGGATAAAAAGAATAACTTATTATAGTAGAAAGGGTCTGCTGCTCGTCCACATTAGCTGGGCGAATGGTAACAAATCCCGAGCTATTGTCAATACTAGGTTGGAAACGAGAGATGACATCTTTTTCATCGGTGTATTGCACGGTTAAATTCACTGATTTATATCGGTAATCCAACTGAAAGTTATTCGTATATGAGGGTTTTAAGCTCACATTTCCTTCAAAAGCCTGTTCCAAATCCACAAAGAAAACAAACGGAGCCATATCCGTAAATGCGGGACGATTAATTCTTCTACTACTAGACAAATTAAGGTTGTTAAAATCATTGATTTTATAGCTCAAAAAAACCGATGGAAAAAAGTTCCCGTATTCTCTATCCACAAAAATTGAAGCGTCTAAAAGCGATTTCACTTGTGTTTGAGTAAACTCATACCTTAATCCTGCCTGCACTTTTACTTTTTCCGACAATGGAAAATTGAGTTGAGAATAGGCGGCACCAATTTTTTCATCCAATTGACTTGAATTTACAAATCGATTATCCATTATTCCTTCTCTGTAGATATAATTGGTGTTTGTAAAATCATTTACTATATATTTTAGTCCTGCTGAAAAACGAACATTTTCTGTAAACTTATTCTCATAGTCAGTAGAATAAACAGAGATGGTAAAAGGAGATGATTTTTTAGAGTTAAAATTTAAATCCGATACACTTTGTGGACTTACCAAATTAACAAAATAGTCTACAGGCTGATCGTTATCAAATTTTAAATAATCAACTGCAAAATCAAGCTTACTTTCTTTCCATTTATAATTTAAATAGACGCTGCTTTGTACATTCTTCCAAAGATTATCTTCTGTAGTTTCATAATAATCGTCAAAAGATGGTTCGTTAGAATGGGTAGCATTTTTAAATTCGATCATTCTATAGTTATTGGAATAGCCGGTAACAGTAGTCCCAAGGGTAAATTGCTCACTTAATTTTTGGTCGTAAGAAAAACTGAGGTTATGAACTAAACGATTATTATCCCTAACGGCATCAACGGTTGTTGTTAAAGGCTGTTCATTGACAATAAGCGAACGAGAAAGTCGCCCTGTAATTGGAAGTTGATTGTCCAAAAGCGAATAATTAAATGAAAGATTTGACTTTTTCTCAGTAACATTGAAACTGGTGCCAATATTTTTTCGTGCTTTTTCTTTCGCATAGCCCAAGGCGGTATTAAAATTAGCATTGTAACCCACATCAGTGCGTTTATTTAATTCAATATTAATGTAGCCAGCATTTCCCGCAGCATCAAATTTAGCAGGAGGTGTGGTGATGAGCTCAATGGATTTGGCGTTTTCAGCATTTATCCCGTTTAAAAATTGAACCAATGCACTCGCGGGCATATAATTCATTTTCCCGTTAATCATGATATTTACGCCACTTTTCCCCAATACTGAGATGGATTCATTTTCTCTGTCGACAATGATACCTGGGGTACGCTCCATAATATCTAGTATAGAAGATCCTTGAGCGGTAGCATCGTCTTCAATATTAATTATAGTTCGGTCAATCGTGCGTTTAATCGGGGCTTTTTTTCCCTCAATGGACACTTCATTCAAAGCAAAAGAGGATTCCGTTAAAACAAGATTCTCTAGTACAATAGCCTTATCTCCTTCTAGATTTAACACATTGGTTATAAATAGTTTGAAACCTATACTTGAAATTTGAATTTCATAGGAACCAGTTTTTTCAGTAGTAATCTCAAAATAGCCCTTTTCATCCGATGCACTAAACGCAGCAGCCCCTTTAGTTGATATATCTTGTAACACAATATCAGCAAATGGGACGGGTTGCTGGTTAGTATCTAAAACATATCCGCTTATTGTGGTTTGCGCAACTGGAACTAAAGGAAAGAGTATTAAAAATATTATGGTTAATATATTTTTCATGAGTGTTTAAGGTTTAAATTTTAAATTTACTTGCAATTTGCAATTAAATCGTTATGCCAATGTTATTAAAAATGAAAATTATATTAT
>JABAZA010000042.1 GCA_018608725.1 Flavobacteriaceae bacterium | reverse complement strand
TACATCATTCTTGCACATAACTTTGGAGATGTCAAATCGGGTTCTATTCAAAGTGATATTTTACCTTGTTTAGCTGCGCGTGTCAAAAACAGTTTAAAAATAAAAAATCCAAAATGTGTGGCCTATGACATTCTTTTTGGATGCCCAGGTTGGGTTGAAGGGGTCATTCAAGCACAAGCTTTTATTAAAGCAGGGATGGCAAAAAGATGTTTAGTCATCGGAGCCGAAACACTCTCAAGAGTGGTCGATCCACACGACAGAGACTCCATGATTTATTCAGATGGAGCTGGTGCTACCATTATTGAAACAACAGAAGAAGATGGTGGAATATTATCACACGAATCTGCTTCTTACACACTTGACGAGGTTTATCATTTGTTTTTTGGATGTTCAAACAACAAATCTTTTGAGGAAGATACACGTTTCATTAAAATGTATGGACGTAAAATATATGAGTTCGCTTTATCAAATGTACCTGCAGCCATGAAAACATGTTTGGACAATAGCGGTATGGACATTAAGGACGTGAAAAAAATATTGATTCATCAAGCCAATGAAAAAATGGACGAGGCCATTGTAAATCGATTCTACAGACTTTACAAAACACCTGTCCCTGAAAGTGTTATGCCGATGAGTATCCACAAATTAGGAAACAGTTCCGTCGCAACTGTACCAACCTTGCTAGACCTCATCAAAAATGGTCATATGAAAGACCATGAACTTCATAAAGGAGATCTTGTTATATTTGCTAGTGTCGGTGCAGGAATGCACATCAACGCTATCACCTATAAATACTAATATGTACGCCACTAATTTTCCTAAGAAACGTTACAAGCACACACTGGAATTTCTCAAGCAACACATTGTGCCAACAGAAACTATTTTGGATTTAGGGGTTGAAAATCCGTTTTCTGAAATTCTAAAAACAGAAGGCTATACTGTAAGAAATACTTTGGGAGAAGATTTGGATGTTGATACGACCACTATTGGAACGCACTCTTCTGATGTAGTGACCGCTTTTGAAATTTTTGAACATTTGCTCTCCCCTTTTACGGTTTTAAAAAATATCAAATCCAAAAAACTTGTAGCCAGCATCCCTCTCAGATTGTGGTTTGCTTCTGCTTACCGAAGTAAAACAGACCCTAGAGATCGCCATTTTCATGAGTTTGAATCTTGGCAATTTGATTGGTTATTAGAAAAAGCAGGATGGAAAATTATTGCTACTAAAAAATGGACGAATCCTACCAATAAAATTGGGTTCAGACCTTTGCTCCGTTGGTTTACGCCGAGGTATTATATTGTTTATGCCGAAAGAATTTGAGATTTTATATTGTCATACCGGCCCATAATGAAGCTGATTTTATTGGCAGCACACTCCATTCACTCATAAGTCAAAGTTTACGCCCTACCAAAATTGTGGTAGTGGACGACCATTCATCTGATGCAACAGCATCCATTGTTACAGATTTATCTAAACAATACCCCTGGATTTCATTGGTTTCGAATTCCTCAACAGATGCACACTTGCCTGGCGGAAAAATTATCAATGCTTTTTACAAAGGCTATGAATCCTTAGATTCGGAATATGATGTTATTTGTAAATTTGATGCAGATGTAATATTCCCAGAAAATTATTTAGAAACTCTTGTTCAGCACTTTTCCAACAACACAAAACTTGGAATGGTTGCAGGGCATTGTTATATAGAACAAAATGGAAGCTGGGTGTTAGAAAACCTAACCTCCAAGAACCACATTCGAGGGGGATTGAAAGCATACAAAAAAGCGTGTTTTTCGGATATTGGAGGGCTCAAAAAATCGATGGGATGGGATACTATTGACGAATTATTGGCACTTTATCACGGCTGGGAATTTGAAACGGACGCGGCTTTGCATGTCAAACATCTGAAACCAACAGGCGCAAATTATAATAAGAGTGCCAAATATTTGCAGGGAACTGCCCTCTATAAAATGCGCTACGGCTTTGTTTTAGCCTTTTTATCCGCCTTAAAATTAGCTTACAAAAAACGTCGAATCACTCTTTTATGGGATTATATCTTAGGCTATATAAAAGCATCCAAGAAGAATGAACCCTTTTTAATTAATGAAGATCAGGGAGCGTTTGTAAGAGCGTATCGTTGGAAAAATATCAAGCGTAAATTTAGACTTCTACGCTAACCATCCAATTCAATTCGTCAGGAAGTGTTCCAATTCTAACGCCGTTGATGGTGTCCAAAACCAATTGCCCCACAGGACTTGAATCCGAGACGTGAATGAGCGAATCTTTATATCCAATCTCCTGAATCATTGCAATACCCACGGCAGTACCTGTTCCAAATGCTTCTTCTAATTGACCGTTATTTGAGGCTTCAACAACCTCATCAATTGTGATGGGTCGCTCTACGACTTCATAGCCTTTGTGACGTAAAAGATCAATCACACTCATTCGTGTAATTCCTGCTAAAATTGAACCATCCAAAGAAGGGGTGACAAATCCGCCATTAATCTTAAAAAAGATATTCATGGTGCCTACTTCTTGGATGTACTTAAATTCATTGGCATCTAACCAAAGTACTTGATCAAACCCTTTGGATTTAGCAA
>JABAZA010000046.1 GCA_018608725.1 Flavobacteriaceae bacterium | reverse complement strand
TAAAACATATTTCCGCCTCAGAATACAAATCAAGGTATTCCGATTTGAATTTAAAACACTTTGAAAAGGCTTGATTAGTATTTAAGCTGATTTATAATCCAAGATATCTTATGTTACACTGTTTGAGTAACCAAGAACTACACTCGCAAGAATTAAAATAACTAGCCCAAAAAATAAAATTCTAAATGGTTTTTTAGCATTTTGCCATTCACCAGCTTTGTAGGCCCAGAAATTACTAACAATTAGTGATAGTCCAAGTAACATAGGCCATCCAATAACTTGTCCTATGGGGCCAATTAAAGCAGCACCTTGTCCATATACCCCAAGTGCGCCAAACCAAAAGACACTTGATAGTATGGCCCATTTATATGATTTTGCGGATTGATTAACCTTAAAATTATACCAAGTATTATTTTTAAACAGTAGAAAAATTGCATATCCAGCATTCATTAGAAAGGCCCCAAGCAAAACAATAACCCAAGCCGCTAAACTAGCATTGCGTTCAATTGATCCAAAACGCTCAGCAAGTTCTGCAACAGGAGTTGCTTTGACAAAACCAACGTTCAGTAAAGCGGATAAAATACCACAAGCCACTGCGATAGAAATTCCCTTGACAATCGATGATTTTCCCCCCTCATTACTATTGACTAATTTATCTTTATCAATTCCTGCTTTTGCGGTCAATGCCACTCCAATCAATGTGATGATTAGTCCTGAAATCACATAAGGAAATTGAACACTTTCTATGGCATTTTCCATCTGAAAAAACGGAATCAAAGCGCCAACAGAACCTGCAAGCCCCATCACAATGCCCATTGTTAGGGATAGCCCGATATAGGGTACACTCACTCCAAACAATATTCCTCCAATGCCCCATAAAAAACCAAAGAACATTGCGGAATATACCACAGTACTTAAATCAGGATTTGTAAATGCTTCTTTCAATACCAGTGCAAAATCTGGAACTACAATGAATGCCCAAGTCACTGGAATAATAATCATTGCAATTGTAACATGGATGAGCCACCAAGATTCCCATTTTAAGGGTTCCATATACTTCATTCCTAGACCAAAGGAGCCTTGAAATACGCTTGCAAATATGATAAGTAAAAAAGGAAAAAATAGTTCCATAATTGGTTGTTTTTTTTGGTTAGTTTATAATGCTGCTGAAATGCGTTTTTTTACGATATAATCCTCAAGTGCTAGGTGTGAACAGTCATGGCCAATCCCACTCTCTTTTATACCACCATGAGGAAGATATATTGCATATTTCACTCCGTTGATTTGAATTTCCCCAAACTCTAATTCTTCACTAAATCGTTGTATTCTTTTGTGGTCATTGGTAAAAAGATAAGATGCCAATCCAAATTCTGTATCATTGGCTAATTTTAAAACTTCTTCATCTGAATTAAAGGTCATAAAAGCGGCAATTGGACCAAATATTTCCTCTCTAAAAACCCGCATATTTGGTGTTACGTTAGACAATACAGTAGGTTCCATCCAAAATCCCTCATCATAATTTTCAGGTATTTTACCACCATATTCTAGTACGGCACCTTTTTCTAAAGCATCTTGAATTAGTTCAAACATATGGTCTCTAGCTCTTTTGTCAATCATTGGACCCATATCTGGATTTTCATCAAATCCAAATCCGAGCTTTAATTGTTTTACACGCTCAATATATTCTGAAATAAAACGCTTATGTAGAGTTTCCTCAATCAAAAAACGATTAGCTGCCACGCAAATTTGCCCAGAATTACCAAATTTCAAGCCAATACCGATGTCTATGGCCTTATCAAAATCTGCATCTTCAAAGACTATAAATGGTGCATTGCCCCCCAATTCCATGCCTAATTTTTTAATTGTGGTTGTACTTTCAGAAATGACTTTTTTGCCTGATTTTGTGGAACCAATCATTGTGATTACTGCCGGGATCTTACTTTTAGTCATTATACTTGCCACTTCTTCTCTTGGACCACATAGGATGTTAACGACGCCGGGCGGAAATTTAATGTCGTGTAAAATTTCACCAAGAATATAGGCCGATAGTGGAGATTTATAGGATGGTTTAATAATTAATGAACAACCAGCTGCTAGTGCAGGACCAATTTTAAAGCCTACATTAAGCAACGGAAAATTCCAAGCCAAGTAAGCAACAGCCACGCCAGCAGGTTGATGAACCATTTTATGGGTGTGTGTGTTTTCGTAGTCTGGAATTTGTTCCTCTCTAAAATTTTTCATAGCATTTGGATACCATTCTAAGGCATTGGTTAGTGCTTCAATATCTTCGAAAGATCCTGCATAGGTTTTACCCATTTCATGAATGATTGCTAAACGAAGTTCTTTTTCTTTTGAGAGTATTGCAGTTCTAAGTTTATGCATCCAAGCTGTTCTCTCAGCTAAGGTAAGACGCGACCAATATTTAAAGCCCTCTTTTGACGAATTTAGAGCTTTGTGAGTGTCATTTATACCAGCAACAGCAATCTCGGCAATGGATTGGCCAGTTGCAGGACAGATAACGCACTCTCTTTTCCCACTTTCTGCATCAATTAATTGACCGTGGATATATAATTTTTTGTAACCAAAATGTTCTGTTTTCATATTTTAAATATAATCACTCC
>JABAZA010000103.1 GCA_018608725.1 Flavobacteriaceae bacterium | reverse complement strand
CGTTGTACTGCATTAAAATGGAACGAATACTCACATATCTAATTTGCATTTTGATTCTATCCTGTCAATCAAAGACGGAGCAACAGAACAGTGTAAAAATTGAAGTCAACGAATCTCCAACATTAACTGAAGATGCAGCGAAAAATGACAAGCTCGACACTCTTTTAAACACGAAGAATTACTTAATACTTGGTGAAAAATTAGCCAAAGTGAAAGTTGTAAAGGATGACGAAATTGACAAATTTCCGACATTTGAAATTCTAATTGGTTATCGAGATGAAGTGATAATTGGAGAAAATATAGACTACAATGACGTAAAGATTTACAGAAAATATAATCCTAAAACATCTTTTAAAGATTATCAAGTTGCTATGTACGAAGGAAAATTAGCTAACCCTGATTTTTCAACCGACCCAGACGCAAAACGATTTATAACCCGAATTAAAAATGAATGTGCAAAAGGAATAAACTTCGCAGGACAATATACATTGGTTACTTGGGGTTGTGGTTCGCCTTGTCAAAGTGGAGTTGTAGTTGACAGAAAAACAGGTGCAATATTTGGCGGATATGGAACTGCACTTGGTTCAGAATTCAAAAAGGATAGTAAGATGATTATCAGAAATGTTGGAGCAATTGACACAACTACAAGCTTGATTAAAGTCTGTGCATATTGTGATGTCAATCACGAAATTTGGACAGGGACAGAATTTGAAGAAATAGAATGAAACGCAGTACAACACTGTATATAGCAAATAGGACGTTCAGCGTTTTACGAAAGTTCTGTGGATATTTGAAACACCGCCAAATCGTTGATTTGGCTTTTAAGAATGAATAAATTAAAAACAAAATACAACGTTTTGGCTCAGAGCAAATTTGAAAGTTTATCGCTTTCTAGTGCCCTACTTGCCATATACTTAACGTTGTGTCTCATTATGAAAAAATCACAGTAGTCAAGAAATATTTTTTCATTTTTTTTAACTTTGCGACATTTAAAACCAATCATATAATAATGAAAAGAATAGTACTGCTATCAATAATCACCTTCATTTTATTTGGGTGCAAGAATAACCAAAAAAAACAACAAAATTCGATTGAAATAACTGAACCCAAAGGAGTTGAAAACGTTGCTTATAAATGGGGGAAAATGGCTTTAACCGCAACAGCAAATGATACCGAGCGATTTCAACCAAGACCTACAATTACCTCGCGCTATCTAGGCTTAATTTCTGTAGCCGTTTTTGATGCTTGGTCAAGATATGATGAAAAGGCAATTCCAGTTTATTTAAATGATGTAGAAAGAAGACCTAATAATGAACATTCTTTAAAAAATAAGGAAATAGCAATAAGCTATGCGGCATTTCGGGCAATGAATGAATATTATTATTCAGATATAAAGCTTTTTAAAGATTTTATGATAGAACTAGGTTTAGACCCAAGTAATAAAAGTTTAGACACAAGTACGCCAGAAGGAATTGGGAATTTAGCAGCAAAAGCAGTAATTGATGCACGAAAAGGAGATGGCTCAAATCAATATGGAGAAGAAAAAGGTTCAAATGGTGAACCTTATTTCAATTATGTAGGTTATGAACCTGTTAATTCAGCCGATAAGAATGTTGATGCAAATCGTTGGCAACCAAAATATTTTTCGGATGGCAAAGGCGGAAAGTTTGCACCAGGTTGCCTAACACCTTATTGGGACAAAGTCGAGCCAATTGCACTAAAATCAGGTGACCAGTTTAGACCAGGCCCACCGCCAATGATAGGTAGTGAACAATTGGAGAAAGAGGTTCAAGAAGTAATTGAAATGCAAGCTAAGTTAACCGATTACCAAAAAGCATTGGTTGAATTTATGCGAGACGGTCCGCAATCTGTACAACAAGCTGGTCATTGGTTAAAATTTGCACAGGACGTTTCTAGAAGGGATAATCATACCTTAGACCAAGACGTTAAAATGTACTTCTACAATCAAGTAGTGGCGATGGATGCTTTTATTGCGTCTTGGGACTCAAAAATGTTTTATGATTATGCTAGACCATATGCTTTAGTTCACGAATATTATGATAACCAAAAGATAAAAGCTTGGGGAGGAGAAGGAAAAGGAATGATTGAAATGGACGGAAAACAATGGCGACCTTACTCGCCAGAAACATTTTTGTGTCCGCCTTTTCCAAGTTACGTTTCAGGACACAGCACTATTAGTGGAGGGTGTGGAGAAGCATTAAAAATATGGACTGGAAGTGATGAATTTGGTTCAAGTGCCGAATTAGTTGCAGGGGCGATAACAGAGCCAGATAATTTGGGAGAGAAAGTGACCTTGGAATTTCCAACTTTTACCGAAACCGCAGAAATGGCTGGTATCTCAAGAGTACTAGGTGGTTATCACATACAAGCTGACAATGTAGCTGGACTTGAATTGGGTAGAAATGTAGCTAAAGAGGTTTGGGAATTCTACAAAAAACACGTTGGAGAAAAATAACAAGACACAACAATGGCTATAAGTAATTGCTTGTTCTCGCCTACTTACGAAAATCCTTGCTGATTTTCTAGTTGGTTTTGAATTTACTAAATTGGTTGCTTAATCATCGCAAAAAATCTTATACAAACACGTTGGCAACAATAAAAACCCAACAATAACGTTAAAACATTGTGAAGTTTAAATAAATAGAAAT
>JABAZA010000012.1 GCA_018608725.1 Flavobacteriaceae bacterium | reverse complement strand
ATGAACAAGAAGCTCGAAAAATTCAAAAGAAAATTGCCAAAAACCAATTTGGGTTTGATGATTTTTTATCACAAATTCAACAGGTTAAAAAGATGGGTAATATGAAAGACCTTATGGGAATGATCCCTGGGGCTGGAAAAATGATGAAAAATATAGATGTTGATGATGATGCCTTCAAACATATAGAAGCCATTATACATTCGATGACCCCAGAAGAGCGCACCAAGCCAAGCCTTTTAAACGCCAGTCGTAAAAAACGAATTGGAGCCGGATCAGGAACGTCCATCCAACAAGTGAATCAATTGATGAAGCAATTCAATCAAATGAGTAAAATGATGAAAATGATGCAAGGCGGTGGCGGCCGAAAAATGATGCAAATGATGAAAAATATGCCACGATAGTTTTAAATTAACCACCGAATTACAATGATTTTACTCGACGGAAAGCAAACCAGTGTAGATATAAAAGTAGAAATTGCTACGGCAGTTTCAAAAATAAAAGATCAAGGAAAACGTGCGCCACATTTAGCGGCGATTCTTGTGGGTACAAACGGAGCCAGCATGACTTACGTTGGTGCAAAGGTTAAAGCCTGTGAGCTTGTCGGATTCGAATCCACCCTTATCGATTTACCAGAAGAAACGACAGAAGAAACCTTGTTAGCTCAAATACATTCTTTAAACGATAATCCAGCAATTGATGGGTTTATTGTGCAGCTTCCGTTGCCAAAACATATTAACGAACAAAACGTGTTGATGGCCGTACACCCCGATAAGGATGTGGACGGTTTTCATCCTACGAATGTAGGGCGTATGGCGCTGGACTTGCCAACGTTTTTACCCGCAACACCCTATGGAATTATGGAGCTTTTAGAACGTTATAAAGTACCAACTTCTGGAAAGCAAGTCGTTGTGATAGGTAGAAGTCATATTGTGGGACGACCGATGAGTATTTTAATGAGTCAAAAACGTCCTGCGGGTGATGCGACTGTTACTATTGCACACAGTCGAACAACAAATTTGTCTGAACTGACACTAAAGGCAGATATTGTGGTTGCAGCCTTGGGAATCCCCGAATTTTTAACCGCTGAAATGGTAAAGCCTGGAGCAGTTATAATTGATGTGGGCATTACAAGAGTTCCTGATGAATCTAAGAAAAGAGGTTATCGTATTGCTGGAGATGTACACTTTGAAAGTGTTGCAGAAAAAGCCAGTCATATCACACCTGTTCCTGGTGGAGTAGGACCAATGACAATCGCAATGTTGCTCAAAAACACCTTGCTTGCTTGTGAGCGTCATGCAGCCAATTCATCTATTTAGCAAAAATCTGAGAGGGATCTTTAAAAGCTTTAAACTCTAAAGCATTCCCAGCAGGATCATAAAAAAAGAGTGTGGCTTGTTCGCCAATCTGTCCTTTAAATCGAATATAAGGTTCAATAATAAAATCTATTTTTTGAGCTTTCAAACGTTCTGAAAAGGTTTCAAATTCCTCCCATGGCAGAAGTACTCCAAAATGAGGAACAGGCACCTGTTTTCCGTCCACCTTATTTACATGAAGATCAGTTTCTTCTTCTTTTGGTTTGAAATGAATTACAAGCTGATGTCCAAAAAAATTAAAATCAACCCAATGGTCGCTATGGCGACCTTCTTCACATCCTAAAATATCCCTATAAAAAACACGACATACATCTAGATTCCAAACAGGGATTGCCAGATGAAAAGGGCTTACAGAATTCATTATATTGCTTTTTTTGAGTCTTTCAATGTTTTGTTTAAAGTGATTAATTCTTCTTCTGTCAAATCACGATAAGAACCGACCTCACATTTCAAATTAATATTCATAATACGGCTGCGTTTTAGTGATTGTACTTCATAGTTCAGGTATTCACACATGCGACGAATTTGGCGATTTAAACCTTGCGTAAGGATGATTTTAAATTCAAAAGTACTGAGCTTTTCAACTTTGCAAGATTTGGTAGTTTTTCCCAGTTCTTCTAATGGAATGCCTCCAGCCATGCGTTGAATGAATGTTTGAGAAATCGGTTTGTCAACTGATACGATGTATTCTTTTTCATGGTTATTACTCGCACGAAGAATTTTATTTACAATATCGCCGTCGTCTGTCAGTAAAATCAAGCCCTCACTATCCTTATCCAAACGTCCAATTGGAAAAATCCGACTTGGATAATTGATATAATCAATAATGTTGTCTTTTTCAACGGCAGTATCGGTTGTACAAACAATTCCTACAGGTTTATTGAATGCAATGTACGTTCGTTTTTTAGTGTCATTAAGAATGGTTTTTCCATCCACCTTAACTTCGTCACCAGTTGTCACTTTAGTTCCCATTTTAGGAACAACGCCATTAATGGTCACTCGACCTTCGTCGATGAGTTTGTCGGCGGCACGACGTGAGCAATAGCCAGCTTCGCTTAAATATTTATTCAGTCTTGTTGACGTTGGTTCCATTTGGCGAATTTACAAAAGTTTAGTGGCTTAAAAATTGAATCAGTTCATCCGAAACTAAATTTCCCTTTAAAGAGTGGCCAAGACCTTCTGTTGAAATCAGTTTGGCATTTTTAAATTGAGCTTCAATATCAAGTGCATCTTGGTAGGGGATGACAGGGTCTTTTTTGTCGTGGATTAGCAAACCTTTCGTGTCGATATTTTTTACAAAATCAGCCGTAGAAAAATACTCAGGGGGGTATCCAAATTTAAGCTCGATTTGTTTATCAATTCCTTTGGATATCTTTTGGCTGTAGCCCATCATTTCTTTGTAACGCTTCATGATTCCTTTGAATCCTGAAGGTGCTCCTAAAAGCACAATTCTTTCAGCGGTATGATGCGTTTGTTTTTTAAGAAAAATCACTACGGCCATTCCACCAACAGAATGTCCAATATACGCTGTTGGTTTAAATTTTTGGCTCACCACATTAATGAATTCTGCGTAGAGAATCGCATTAAACGTATCACTTCCAGAACCACCATGTGCAGGACCGTCTAAAGCAATAATATTATAACCATCCTTGCGAAGTTTTTGAATTTTATGCCGCCATCGTCCTGAATTGCTTTCCCAACCGTGTGCCAATAAAACGGTTTCTTTAGAGCCTTCCCAGTGATAGGTTTGAATGGGTATGCTCTCATAATATAAAGTTGTTTTGCTTGTAGCAGTGTCTAAAAAAGTATTCGCATGAGGCGTCAGTTGTCCATTTCTTGGTTTTGAAAATAATTTCAAGGCAAGTTTGGAAGCGTATGCCGTATTAAAAAACCCTATAAAATTTATAAGGGCGCCTACAATTTTTGGGAGGAGTGATTTCATTAGGGTTTAGGTTCTTCTCGATTTACATTTTCAATGGAAAATGCGGGAGTACAGATTGCTAAATACTCACAAGGTTTGTCAAAAGGGTTTGAATATTGTACACGGGTGTTTTTCTCAATTTTAATGGACTGCCCCTGTTTCAAGATGATAGTATCTCCCTCGATAATGAACTGTTTTTTACCTTTAATGATATAGGTGTATTCATCAAACTCGGGTGTTTGAAAGGGTTCGTTCCATCCTGGAGGTGCGACCATGTGGGCAATGCTGAGTGCAGCGTTGTCGTTTGTTGCATTTCCAAAATGTTCTTCAATGCGTTTGCCATCGGTTGTTGGGACTACAAATGGTGTTTTTTGAATTGTATAAGCCGCCATAATTTAATACCATTGAATGTAAAAATCCTTGATTTTAGCCGTTTCTGGAATGGAAATGGCTTCTACTTTTTGATTCATATTATAGCGCATTTCTTCGGGTAATTCCATTTTGCTGAGTGTAAAATAAACATTGATTTCATCCACTGAAATAATCAGACTTCTGAGTGTATTTTGAATGCTAGAAATACTGTATTTAGAATTGATCTCTCCAAAAGTACTCATTGTGTTCAGTCCGTCTTTGTTTTTGAAACGTGTGTCCATAACACGTACCGTTCGGATGGTTGATAACGAGTCTAACGAATAATTAGGATCTAATTCGAGTAACAATTTACCTGTTCCTTTCTCAAATACACTTATGGTATTGATGTTGCCTGTGAATTCGTCCCCTCCAATATATTTACTAATAGAATCGTTTGCAAACACCACTTTTAGATCCTTTACTGCAGTAGAGTCTGTAAGCATCCCTATACTCTGTTTGGTAATTAAAAAGGGATCTGTTTTTGTTTCACAAGCCACAAAAAGGCCGAGTAGTAATCCGATAAATAAATAGGTTCTCATGATTATTTTTAAATTTTGAGTAAAAATAAATGAAGTTTTATGACTTAAACCAAAAACTGTAAACTATTTTTGCTCATTATGTTAAAAACTGAAATTAAATCGCTTGTAAACGCTGGTGAAATGTTGCCACTTATGGAGGCTTTCTATACCATTCAGGGGGAAGGGTTCCACAAAGGAACTGCTGCTTATTTTGTAAGAATTGGAGGCTGTGATGTGGGCTGCCATTGGTGCGATGTTAAAGAAAGCTGGAATGCCGATTTACATCCGCCAACTGCAATTGACACCATTGCCAGAGACGCTTCTAAACACAGTGAAACAATTGTAGTGACTGGAGGCGAGCCATTGATGTGGGACATGAACCCATTAACCTCTGAATTAAAATCGAAGGGGATGCAAACGCATATCGAAACGTCTGGAGCATATAAATTAACAGGCGATTGGGATTGGATTTGTTTGTCGCCTAAAAAATTAAAAGGACCTTTAGACGAAGTGTATCAAAAAGCACACGAGCTGAAAGTAATTGTTTATAACAAGGACGACTTAAAATATGCGGAAGAACAAGCCGCAAAAGTAAACCCAAATTGTATTCTGTACCTCCAACCCGAGTGGAGTAAACGCGAAAAAGTTACGCCTTTTATTGTGGAATACGTGATGAAACACCCCAAATGGAAGGTTTCGCTTCAAACGCATAAGTATTTGAATATTCCTTAGTGGTTTTAAGGTAATTACTTGATTTTATGAACTATTTGGATTGAAATTACATTATTTAGTTTCATTTTAACTCTAATTTGTAAAATTTAGTTTCAATTTATTACTATTTAAGCGCTATATATTTATAATGTATAATGATAGCTGCATATTTGCGGTCTAATCATTAAGATCCTAATTATGTGTGGAATTGTATGTGCATTTGATTTAAAACAAAAATCAGAAATTTTAAGACCTCAAGTGCTTGAAATGTCAAAAAAAATAAGACACCGTGGTCCAGACTGGAGCGGTATTTATAGTGATGAAAAAACCGTAATGGCGCATGAGCGTTTGGCCATTGTAGATCCTGCATCGGGGCAACAGCCTTTATTCAGTGAAGATAAAAAATTAGTATTGGCTGCCAATGGTGAAATTTACAATCACAGAGAATTACGCAAGCAGTTTAATGGGACTTATAATTTTCAAACTGCTTCTGATTGTGAAATCATACTAGCGTTATACAAAGAAAAAGGCGTTGATTTTATCGACGACCTGAACGGAATTTTTGGTTTTGCGCTGTATGATGTTGAAAAAGATGAATATTTTATCGCTAGAGATCATATGGGAATTATTCCATTATATATTGGTTGGGATCAAAATGGTACCTTTTATGTAGCATCTGAATTAAAAGCTTTAGAAGGTGTTTGTAGTAAAATTGAATTATTCCCTCCAGGGCATTATATGTCAAGTAGAGATGGCGAGTTTGTAAAATGGTACAATAGAGAGTGGACAGAATACGATGCTGTAAAAGAAAATGAAACCAGTATTGCCGAAGTTAAACAAGCATTAGAGGATGCGGTTCACAGGCAACTAATGAGTGATGTGCCTTACGGAGTTTTACTTTCTGGTGGTTTAGACTCTTCAGTTACCTCTGCCATTGCCAAAAAATACGCACAAAAACGCGTAGAATCTGACGACACATCAGAAGCTTGGTATCCGCAATTGCATTCGTTTTCAGTTGGATTGGAAGGGTCTCCAGATTTAGCGGCGGCTCAAAAAGTAGCCGACTATATTGGAACCATACACCACGAAATAAAATTCACAATTCAAGAAGGATTGGATGCTATAAAAGATGTAATCTACAACATAGAAACCTATGACATTACCACCATTCGCTCGTCCACACCAATGTATTTAATGGCACGTGTGATTAAGTCTATGGGGATTAAAATGGTCCTTTCTGGAGAGGGAGCAGATGAGATTTTCGGGGGTTATTTATATTTTCACAAAGCACCAAATGCGAAAGAGTTTCACGAAGAAACAGTCCGTAAATTAGACAAACTGCACATGTACGATTGTCTAAGAGCCAACAAAAGCTTGATGGCTTGGGGGATTGAAGGGCGTGTCCCATTTTTAGATAAAGAATTTATTGATGTAGCAATGCGTTTAAATCCACAAGATAAGATGATTAATGGCGAACGCATGGAAAAATGGATCATTAGAAAAGCGTTTGAAGACATGTTGCCAGAAAGTGTTGCATGGAGGCAAAAAGAACAATTTTCTGATGGCGTTGGTTACAGTTGGATTGACACACTTAAAGAAGTGGTTGACAAAGAAGTTTCGGATGAGCAGTTGGCAAATGCTAAATTTAGATTTCCAATTCAAACCCCACAAAACAAAGAAGAGTTTTATTACCGTTCTATTTTTGAGGACCATTTTCCAAGTGATGCAGCAGCATTAAGTGTACCTCAAGAAGCGAGTGTAGCTTGTAGTACCCAAATTGCTTTAGATTGGGATGAAGCATTTAAAAACATGAACGAACCTTCTGGAAGAGCGATTGCTAAAGTGCATGATCAGTCCTATGAATAGCAAATTTTCAAGCTCAAATAATAGCTTCTAAAGCATTTGGGATTATTTTTTAATAGAGCAGCGAATTATAGCGCCCTTAAATTTGATTTAAGGGCGTTTTTAGTGGATTTAAGAGCGTTTCTAAAAAACAGCTGATTGTTAATAATTACGCTTAAATCTCTTAAAAAAACACTTTAAATTCCTTAGAAGAATAGTTATCTTTGTTAGGGTAGATGCAGTTTTAGCTGTATCTGAATTCAACTAAATAACACATTCAATATAATGAGCGAAGAAATTAATAAAGGGAGTTATTCAGCAGACAGTATTCAGGCCTTAGAGGGTATGGAACACGTGCGCATGCGTCCATCTATGTACATTGGAGATGTAGGGTTAAGAGGCTTGCATCACTTGGTATATGAGGTGATTGACAACTCAATCGATGAAGCCTTGGCAGGTCACTGTGATAAAATCACGGTGATTATTAACGAAGATAATTCTATCACAACCGAAGATAATGGTCGTGGAATCCCTGTGGATCTCCATAAAAAAGAAGGCGTTTCTGCTTTGGAAGTAGTTATGACTAAGATTGGAGCCGGAGGTAAATTTGATAAAGATTCTTATAAAGTATCTGGAGGTTTACACGGCGTTGGTGTGAGTTGTGTGAATGCCCTTTCTGAGCATTTAAAAGCAACGGTTTATAGAGATGGAAAAATCTATGAACAAGAGTATGAACGTGGTAAAGCAATGTATCCTGTAAAACAAGTAGGGGAGACAGATCGAAGAGGAACAACGGTTACTTTTAGACCCGATCCTCAAATATTTACACAGACTTTAATATACGTCTATGAAACCCTCGCAAATCGATTGAGAGAACTTGCTTTTTTAAATAAAGGGATTACAATAGTTCTTGTTGATCAAAGAGAAAAAGACGAAAAAGGCGAGTTTATTGGGGAAACTTTTCATTCTACAGAAGGACTTTCTGAATTTATCAAATACTTGGATGGTAACCGCGATCCGATCATGAAAAATGTAATTGCTTTTGAAGGTGAAAAAAATGGAGTTCCAGTTGAAGTTGCGATGATTTATAATACGTCTTATGCTGAAAACTTACATTCCTATGTAAACAATATCAACACCCATGAAGGTGGGACTCATTTGTCTGGATTCCGTCGTGGATTGACGCATACATTAAAGAAATATGCCGATGAATCGGGGATGTTAGACAAACTTAAATTTGACATCGCAGGGGATGATTTCCGAGAAGGATTGACCGCTATTATTTCGGTTAAGGTTCAGGAACCTCAATTTGAAGGACAAACAAAAACAAAATTAGGAAATAGAGAAGTATCCGCTTCAGTGAGTCAGGCCGTTTCAGAAATGCTGACAAATTATTTAGAAGAAAACCCGGATGATGCCAAAACGATTATTCAAAAAGTAATCCTTGCTGCACAAGCTCGTCATGCCGCTCAAAAGGCACGAGATATGGTTCAGCGAAAAACAGTGATGAGTATTGGAGGGTTGCCTGGAAAATTGAGCGATTGTTCTGAACAAGATCCTGAAAAATGTGAAATTTACCTAGTTGAGGGAGATTCGGCAGGTGGAACAGCAAAGATGGGACGTGATAGAGCTTTTCAAGCTATTTTGCCATTAAGAGGTAAAATTTTGAATGTAGAAAAAGCGATGACTCATAAGGTTTTTGAAAATGAAGAAATCAAAAATATATTCACAGCCTTAGGAGTTACTATTGGAACCGAAGAAGATCCAAGAGCATTGAACCTATCAAAATTAAGATACCATAAAATTGTGATCATGTGTGATGCCGATATTGATGGAAGTCACATTGAAACACTTATTTTGACCTTCTTCTTTAGATATATGAAAGAATTGATCGAAAACGGTCATGTTTACATTGCTACGCCCCCTTTATTTTTAGTTAAAAAAGGAGCGAAAAAAGAATATGCATGGAATGATGAGGAGCGTATGGCATTAATGGAGCAATATGGCGATGGCGCAAAAATTCAACGTTATAAAGGTCTTGGAGAAATGAATGCCGTACAACTTTGGGATACAACAATGAATCCTGAGTTCAGAACCTTACGTCAAATACAAGTAGAAAATGGAACCGAAGCCGATCGTATCTTCTCAATGTTGATGGGAGACGATGTGCCACCAAGAAGAGAATTTATCGAAAAAAATGCAATTTATGCCAATATTGATGCCTAAACACTCACCCCAAATCTTATCTTATATGAAAAAAATAATTGTTTTTAGTGCCCTCCTTTTCGGAGTCACTGTGTCAACTGCTCAAGATCTTGGAAGCGTTCTACTTGCGTCGGACGATTCCAATAGATTATTGCAAAATTATCTCAATCCAGCTATGAAAGGCTTAATGAGTAGTATGAATGGTGGGTGGTATTCCACAGCAAAGTCGCATAAAAAATTTGGCTTTGATATTACTTTTGGACTTAATGCAGCTTTTACCCCCAACAAAGACAAAGTATTTGAATTTATAGCCAACGACTATAATTTTATATCTCACATTGACGGAGATACAAACGTCCCAACGGTTTTAGGAAATGACAATGCGAATACATCGTTTGATGTTTTAATACCTTATGATGGAGGTGATTTTAAGGCAGGGTCATTTGAATTGCCTGGTGGAATCGCAAAAGATTTGCCCGCCAATGCTGTTCCAACGCCTTTTGTACAAGTTGGTCTAGGATTGCCTTTTAAAACAACCATTAAACTAAGGTATGTGCCTAAGGTGAATTTTTCCTCAAAGTCAAATGCTAACTTAATTGGAGTAGGGCTTCAGCATGATTTAACACAGTACCTTGGTCTTGTAGGAAAACTGCCATTTTCTGTATCCCTTTTTGGCGCTTACACAACTTCATCTGTTAATTATAGCATTGAAAATGGAGATGTGTCAGATCAAATATTAGTATCCAATGGAAGCGCTCAATTCAAATTAAATACTTGGACTGTTCAAGCATTGGGGTCTTTAGATTTTAAAATTGTGACTCTGTACGGAGGTATAGGTCTCAATGGTGGAAAGTCAACATTTAATATCAATGGCGATTATGACCTCACATATCAGATTGAATCTGCTGACGGTACAAATCAAGGTTCAATAGTTGAATCCATTTCTGACCCTTTGAGTTTGAAATTCAACTCTTCCGAGACTCGAGCAACTTTGGGTGCGCGTTTGAACCTTGCATTTTTAAAGATTTTTGCCGATTACACATTGCAAGAATACAATACTGCAACTCTTGGCGTTGCATTTAGTTTTAGATAATTATAGTTAAAAATAAATAAATTAAGATGAAAATAACAGTAGTTGGTGCTGGAGCAGTAGGAGCGAGTTGCGCAGAATACATCGCCATTAAAAATTTTGCTTCCGAAGTTGTTTTATTAGATATCAAAGAAGGTTACGCCGAAGGAAAAGCCATGGATTTGATGCAGTGTGCATCTCTAAATGGTTTTGATACAAAAATCACTGGCTCTACCAATGATTATTCAAAAACAGCAAACAGTGATATTTGTGTCATAACATCTGGAATTCCTAGAAAGCCTGGAATGACTCGTGAAGAATTAATTGGAATCAATGCAGGAATTGTAAAAACAGTATCTACAAGTTTGGTAAAACACTCTCCAAATACAGTGCTTATTGTTGTGAGCAACCCTATGGATACAATGACCTATCTTGCACATAAAGTTACGGGATTGCCAACGCATAAAATTATTGGGATGGGAGGAGCTTTAGACTCAGCTCGTTTCAAATATAGATTGGCAGAAGCTTTAGAGGCTCCAATAAGTGATGTAGATGGAATGGTGATCGGCGGACATAGTGATGTTGGAATGGTGCCTTTAATTTCGCATGCAACTCGAAACAGTATCAAAGTTTCAGAATTTATTTCAAACGAACGTCTAGAACAAGTTAAAGAAGATACCAAAGTTGGTGGTGCAACCTTAACGAAGCTATTAGGAACCTCCGCTTGGTATGCACCAGGAGCTGCAGTCAGTGGATTGGTACAAGCAATTGCTTGTGATCAGAAAAAAATATTCCCCTGTTCTGTATTGTTAGATGGCGAGTATGGCTTGTCAGATTTATGTATTGGCGTACCAGTAGTTCTAGGAGCTAATGGAATCGAAAACATCGTTGAAATTAAACTAAGCGATAGCGAAAAAGCTCATTTACATACCAGTGCCGAAGGAGTTAAAAAAACAAATTCATTACTAGACGTATAAGTATATCGATGGTGTGATTTGTGTTTTTCACGAATAAAAGACTGTTAAAATACTCTTTTCATTGAAAACAAAAGAATCTATTGTCAATTCACATCGTAAATCATATATTTGCTCGTTTATAAAAAATTAATGCAGATTAAATTAATTCACAATGCAAAATAAAGGACTCGTAAAATTATTTGCTTTCTTATTTGGTTTGGTAAGTATATACCAATTATCATTTAGTTTTAAAGCAAACCAAATAGAAGACAATGCTAAGCAATTTGCTATTGAAAAAATAGCAGATACTGAAACAGATTATGACGCTAAACGTGCGTTAAAACAAAGCACCTATTTAGACTCGTTGAAAAACGAAGAAGTTTATAACATCGGAATTGCGCAGTATAATTTTGATGAAGTGAAGGAAAAAGCCATGAACCTTGGTTTAGACCTTAAAGGGGGGATTAGTGTAATTCTTCAAATTTCTGTTAAAGATATTCTTGTTGGACTGGCAAACGAAAGCAAAGACCCAGTGTTTAGAAAAGCATTGAGTGATGCTGAAGAACTTCAGAAAGACAGTCAAAACACTTATTTAGAAGACTTTTTTGTAGCTTTTGAAGCCATTCAAGGCGACACCAAATTGGCGTCTCCAGATATTTTTGCGAATCGAACCTTAAGTGAAGAAATTACGTTTGATATGACCGATGATGAGGTCAAACCTGTATTGTCACTTAAAATTGATGAATCCATTGTATCGGCCTTTGAAGTCCTTCGTAAGCGTATTGATAAATTTGGAGTCACCCAACCAAATATCCAACGAATTGGAAAGTCTGGACGTATTCTTGTTGAATTGCCAGGTGCTAAAGAAATTGAACGTGTCAAAGGACTGTTACAAAGTACGGCTCAGTTAGAATTTTGGGATGCCTTTAAAGGAGAAGAATTTGGAACCTTTATTTTTCAAGCCAATGAAACGTTAAAAGAAATTGTTGAAACGTCCACTGCAGAAGTTGAGTCCAACGCCACAGAATCTACAGACGATGCAATCTCTGATATTATCGGAGATACAGATGCAGAAACAGGAGATACAGGGGAAGTAAATCCATTGATCGATTTAATTCGTGCGCCAGGATATAATGGCGGACCAGTACTCGCTTCTTTTGAATTAAAAGATAAACAATTGGTAACGGATTACTTGAACAACCCACAAGTTCGTGCCTTATTAACCCCAGAACAACGCTATGCAAAATTTGTATGGGGAATTCCTCAAGTTCAACAAACCACAGGAGAAGACTCGCAAAGCATTGAATTGGTTGAGCTGTATGCCTTAAAAGGAAATAGAGATAATGAACCCCCATTGAGTGGTGCCGTCATAACCGATGCACGTCAAGCCTACCAACAAAACGGAAACCCAAGTGTTTCAATGCAAATGAACCTCAAAGGTGCCAAAATATGGGAAGAAATGACAGGCAATGCATTTAATACTGCAGGTCAAATTGCAATCGTTTTGGATGAAATTGTATATTCAGCTCCAGGTGTAACCTCAGGACCGATTTCAGGTGGAAACTCTGAGATTTCAGGATCATTTACTTTAAATGAAGCAGTCGATTTAGCAAACGTTCTACGTGCGGGTAAACTTCCAGCTTCCGCAGATATTGTACAAGCTGAAGAAGTAGGACCTTCATTAGGTCAAGAAGCGATTGACAGTGGAATGAAATCATTCTTAATAGCTTTGGCATTGGTGCTTTTATGGATGGTGTTTTATTATGGAAAAGCAGGAATTTACTCTGATATCGCATTGATATTAAATATCATTTTAATCTTTGGAATACTTTCTGGGTTAGGTGCTGTGTTAACATTGCCTGGAATTGCAGGGATTGTATTAACCATTGGTATTGCAGTAGATGCAAATGTTCTTATTTACGAACGTGTTCGAGAAGAATTATTTAAAGGAAAAGCTCAAAAAGACTCTATTAAAGATGGATTTAATAACGCCTTGTCTTCCATTTTAGATGCCAACATTACAACAGGATTAACAGCTTTAATTTTGTATGTATTTGGAACAGGACCGATTAAAGGATTTGCTACAACTCTTTTAATAGGTATTTTAACCTCTTTATTTACAGCGATTTTTATCTCAAGATTACTAATCGATTGGCATTTAAACCGCGGTGGAAAATTAGAATTCTCAACAGGAATGACTAAAGGTTTGTTCCGTTCAATCAATATTGAATTTCTTAAAAAACGTAAAATAGCATATTTAATTTCTGGAACAATTATCATTGCAGGAATTGGATCATTATTCACAACAGGATTGGATCAAGGTATTGACTTTGTGGGAGGAAGAACGTACACCGTTCGTTTTGCACAAGACATGAATACCGAAGAAGTTAAAACGGCATTGAATGACGTGTTTAACAGTGCTGAGGTGAAAACAATTGGTAGTGCGAATCAATTAAAAATTTCTACGAAGTACAAGGTTGATGAAAATTCAGCTGAGGTCGATCAAGAAGTTCAAGAAAAACTATACGAAGCTCTGGTTCCATTTTTACCAGATGCAACAACTTATAAGCAGTTTATTGATGCCGATAACAATATTGGTAAAATGTATGCAGGAAAAGTAAGTCCAACCATTGCGGATGATATTAAAAAATCTTCTGTATGGGCCGTTTTAGGATCTTTAATCGTAGTATTCCTTTATATTTTAATACGATTCAAAAAATGGCAATTTTCATTAGGTGCCGTAGCAGCAGTATTCCATGATGTTCTAATTGTACTTGGAATCTTCTCTATTGCTTGGAGGTTCTTACCGTTCAGTATGGAAATTGATCAAGCTTTTATTGCAGCGATTTTGACCGTAATAGGGTATTCATTAAATGATACCGTGGTTGTGTTTGATAGAATTAGAGAATATTTAAATGAACATACAAGTTGGAAATTTGATAAAGTTGTCAATAGCGCTTTGAGTAGTACTCTAAGCCGTACTTTAAATACTTCCTTAACAACTTTAGTTGTGTTGTTAGCGATGTTTACATTTGGAGCAGATTCCTTGAGAGGATTGTTGTTTGCTCTTATTGTAGGGGTACTTGTAGGAACCTACTCTTCTGTCTTTATTGCAACGCCAGTTATGCACGATACATTGAAGCGATTAGATAAAAAAGAAGAGAAGTAAAGAGTAGTAACTCATTTTATAGATATTAAAAAAAGCCGCTCATTGAGCGGCTTTTTTTGGTTTTATTTTAAACGAATAAATCATTTGTAATGGGATCAGAATAAGATTATAACCCATCTAAAAACGTATGGATTTTAAGCCTTCTTAGGGTTATAGAAAAACATAAAATACAAACCACAAAGCACAAAAGGAATGCTTAATACTTGCCCAGTGTTTAATCCAAAAATCCAATCTTCACGACTGTCTATTTGTGCGATTTTAAATTGTTCTACTACAACTCTCACCGACATTAAAAGCACTAAAAATAAGCCAAACAGAAAGCCAGTTTGTGAACTTTTTTTCGTTTTCCAGTACAAAAAGAATAAGATTAGAAATACAAATACATAACCAAACGCTTCATATAATTGACCAGGATGTCTTGGAACATTATCCAATTGTTTGAATACGATTGCTAAAGGAAAGTCATCCCCAGCCGCTTTTCCGATCATTTCAGAATTAAAGAAATTACCAATTCTTATAAATACGGCTCCTAACGCACAGGCGATGACCACACGATCCAGAATCCAAAGGACTGATTTTTTTAATATCTTTTTGTTGTAGAGCCACATAGAAAAAATCATTCCTATTGCAGCCCCATGACTTGCCAAACCTCGAAACCCTGTAAATTCAAATCCCCCACTAAATCGGAAGGGCAGGAAAACACTAAAAAAGTCCTCTTTAAATAATTCAGGTTGATAAAAAATAACATGCCCCAAACGCGCTCCAATCATAATTCCTAAAACAGAGTACATGAACAATCCGTCTAGTTTATCATCAGACTGCCCTTCGTTTTTGTAAATCCTTTTCGTCAAATACCAACCTGTTATAAAAGCAGCCATCCACATCAGACTGTAATAGTGAATTTTAAAACTTCCAAAAAGAGGGATGCCTTCAGAGGCAGGATCCCATATAATCTGTAAAAAATACATATTCATTTATTTAGATTGTAAATATAAAAAATAGATGTGAGACTTAAGTCTTATCCGTTTTTATTAAATATTCGAAGTATTATTTTTTTGGTACAGGATCGTGCCCAGAGCCGCCCCATGGATGACAGCGTAATATACGTTTGATGCTTAGGTAGCCTCCTTTAAATAACCCGTAAGATTGTAATGCTTCTTTCGTATAATGAGAGCAAGTGGGTTGAAATCGACAACTTGAAGGGGTTAAAGGCGAAATAAAATTTTGATACAGCTTTATTATAAATAAAAATGGAGCAATTAAAAGCGTCTTCATCGATCTTAATCTAAGATAAATGAAGTGCCGTCTTTGCCATCTTTCAGTTGAATTCCAATAGCGAGTAATTCGTCTCTTATTTTATCTGAAAGTGTAAAATCTTTCTGTACTCTTGCATCGTTACGCATTCTAATGAGAAGTTCAACGGTGTCTTCAAGTTTTTGATCTTGCTTGTTAGAACTGACGTTTTTAAGACCTAGAATATCAAACACAAACTGATGCAATACTTGTTTTAACAAAGCTAAGTTGGAATTGCTAATAGTGGCTTTTCCATCTTTAATTTGGTTGATGTATTTAACAGCACTGAATAATTCTGCAATCAGAATAGGAGTGTTAAAGTCATCATTCATTGCTGTGTAGCAATTGGACTTCCATGCCGTAACATCAAATTCATTGGTGTCTGTAGTTGCTTCAAGATTATCCACTGTAGAGACGGCTTCCATGAGTTTCATAAATCCTTTTTCTGAAGCTAACAATGCATCGTTACTAAAGTCCAAGATACTTCTGTAGTGTGCTTGCATCATAAAAAATCGAACTACCGAAGCAGAAAATCCTTTCGTTAATTTATTGGTATCGCCACTTAAAATTTCACCAGGTAAAATATTATTTCCTGTAGATTTTGCCATTTTTTGGCCGTTGAGGGTCAGCATATTTGCATGCATCCAATAATTAACAGGCGTATGGCTATGCCATGCTTTGGCTTGTGCAATTTCACACTCGTGGTGGGGAAATTTTAAATCCATACCACCACCATGAATATCAAAATGTTCGCCTAAATACTTTGTGCTCATTGCAGTACATTCCAAATGCCACCCTGGAAAACCATCACTCCATGGAGAAGGCCAACGCATGATATGCTTTGGCTCTGCTTTTTTCCAAAGTGCAAAATCTTGTGGGTTTTTTTTATCAGTTTGACCCTCAAGGACTCGGGTGTTATGAACAAGGTCTTCTATATTTCGACCACTTAAAACCCCGTAATGATGAGATTCGTTATATTTTAAAACATCAAAATAAATAGAGCCGTTTGCTTCATAAGCAAAGCCTTTGTCTAGAATTGATTTGATGATTTCTATTTGTTCAACGATGTGCCCCGTTGCAGTAGGTTCAATACTTGGAGGTAAAAAGTTAAACTTATTTAGGATGTTATGAAAATCTACGGTATAGCGTTGTACCACTTCCATGGGTTCAATTTGTTCGAGACGTGCTTTTTTTGCAATGCGATCTTCTCCTTGATCGGCATCATTTTCTAAATGTCCTGCATCGGTAATATTACGAACATAGCGTACTTTATAATCGAGGTGTTTAAAATATCTAAATATCATATCAAACGACATGAATGTTCGGACATTTCCTAAATGCACATTGCTATAGACTGTTGGACCGCAAACATACATTCCAATAGAACCTTCATTAATAGGGTTAAAAACCTCCTTTTTTCCCGAAAGCGAGTTGTAAATATGGAGCGTATTTGTGCTGTATCTGCCCATGGTATTGGATTAAAATTTGGTCTCTAATTTTATGTAGTCTAAAAATTCTCTTTTAGTATCTTTTTCTTTAAATTTTCCACCAAACTCACTTGTTACGGTACTGCTTTCGATATCTTTAATTCCACGAGAATTCACACATAAGTGTTTGGCATCAATGACGCAAGCAACATCTTTTGTGTTTAATATATTTTGAAGTTCTTCAACAATTTGTATGGTCAAACGTTCTTGTACCTGTGGTCTTTTTGCAAAATAATCTACAATACGATTCATTTTTGAAAGACCTACAACCGTCCCGTTTGAGATATAAGCAACATGTGCTCTTCCCACAATTGGAAGGAAATGATGTTCACAAGTAGAGTAGAGAGTAATGTTTTTTTCAACCAGCATTTCCCCGTACTTATACTTGTTTTCAAAGGTCGAAGCTTTTGGTTTTTTGGCGGGGTCTAGCCCTCCAAAAATCTCATTGACAAACATTTTTGCAACGCGATTAGGAGTCCCTTTTAAACTGTCGTCACTCAAATCTAAGCCCAATGTTTCCATAATGTGTTGAACATCGTCTTTAATAATGTCAATTTTCTCATCGGACCTTAATTTAAAGGCGTCAGTTCGCATAGGGGTTTCGGTAGAAGTACCGATGTGATTATCGCCAATAGTGTCAAATTTTTCAATATTATTTTTCATTCCCATTCCAATATTCCTAATAAAGTTTTCAATATTTTCTAAGTACAAAGATACTTAATTTCAATATTGGATACTTTGATTTTTGGCTTAATAATTCCTTTTTTCGTTAAATACTTCAAAAAATATATTAACTTTACGTTTGGTTATTCTCAAATCTATGTATGTTTTTTTATATAATTGAGCATTAATTTATTTATACACAGGATGAAAACACATCATATATATATATTCTTATTTGTGCTTTTTAGCTTTCATTGTAACTCTCAAAACACAAACCGTCGTCACTTGCCTCTTCAGTTAGTTCAGTATGGCGACAATCTGAACACACCTTTTTCAGCGATTGAAATGCTACAGTTAGCGGAGGTTTACGGAGCATCTTTAGAAAAAGAAATTTTGAGCCGACCCAATAGAGTTCTTTCAATGAAGAATTTACTTCGGAATCGAATTGTAATTGAAAAAAGACCAAATCCACGAGATCAAAAAGAATGCACCTTGTTATCGGAAGTTCCTCTTTTTGATGCCTTTGTCTCAACCCTTCAAAGAGATTCTGTTTTTGATCCTCAAGAATTTAATCCGCTAAAGTATACCCTTTCTTTTTACAGCCGAGGGGAGCATATGTATCGTGTCGATGGAACAGATTATTTCATTTTCATCAAATCTCAACATTCCAAAAGAAAATAAAAGATGAAGAAATTAGCTTTACTTTTTAGCATACTCTTTTCGGTTTCATTAACGGCACAAGTGTATGTTATTGAAGATCAGGTTACTGTCAACACCTGTTCAGGAACTTTTGTAGATTCTGGAGGAGAGGCAG
>JABAZA010000030.1 GCA_018608725.1 Flavobacteriaceae bacterium | reverse complement strand
AATTTCTTTTTTATGGAAATGAATACACGGATCCAAGTAGAGCATCCAATTACCGAACAAGTAATTGATTTTGACTTAATACGCGAACAAATATCCGTGGCAGCTGGGATAACGATTTCTGGAAAAAATTATATACCAAAATTACATTCAATAGAGTGTCGAATTAATGCGGAAGATCCGTTTAATGAGTTTAGACCGTCTCCTGGAAAAATAACCACCTTACATTCCCCTGGTGGACATGGGGTTCGTTTAGATACTCATGTATATGCAGGGTATAGTATTCCTCCGAATTATGATTCTATGATTGCGAAGCTAATCACAACCGCTCAAACACGAGAAGAAGCGATTAGTAAAATGAAACGAGCCTTAGATGAATTTGTAATTGAAGGGATTAAAACCACCATTCCATTTCATCGTCAGTTAATGGATCATCCAGATTATGTCTCCGGTAATTATACGACTAAATTTATGGAGGACTTCAAAATGAATGGTCTTGAAAATGCTTAACTTATAAACTCCGAACTTGTTTCGGAGTTTTTTTTATTCTAAAAAAGGGCATAAAATCCTCCAATAAAAAATTTGTAATTTTAGCTCATGAATTTATCCTATTGGGAACAAAAAACGTGGTTAAACAAAGTCGATTATACGATTGTTGGAAGTGGAATTGTAGGTTTAAGTACCGCGCTCCATCTTAAAAAAAAGATGCCAAAGGCCAAAATAGTCATTCTTGAAAAAGGACTGTTTCCTCAAGGAGCAAGCACTAAAAATGCGGGCTTTGCTTGTTTTGGGAGTCTGAGTGAAATCTTACAGGATTTAGAATCACATACCTCAGATGAAGTTGTAGAACTTGTCAATCAGCGTCATCAGGGACTTCAACTTTTGAGGCAGACACTTGGAGATGAAGCGTTGGAGTATCAGCAATTGGGAGGCTATGAATTATTTTTGAAAAAAGACCGCCGTCTTTATGACCGCTGTTTACAAAAAATGCAGGAAGTTAATAGTCTTTTAAAACCAATTTTTAAAGACGCTGTATTTTCAAATGTAGCGAACACATTTGATTTTAAAAATGTTCAAAACAACTATATACGAAATCAATTTGAAGGCCAAATAGATACGGGCAAAATGATGCAGGCATTAATTAAAAAAATTCAAGAGCAGGGGGTCATAATTTTAAATAATAGTATGGTGGAAACTTATACGGAACAGTCCAATAATGTAGTCATCAAAACGAATCATTTTGAGTTTTCTTCTGCAAAACTGATTTTAACAACAAACGGATTTGCACGACAATTGATTAATGAAGATGTACAGCCAGCACGTGCTCAAGTTTTAATTACCAAGCCGCTTAAAGACTTACACATCAAAGGAACGTTTCATTTAGATTGTGGGTATTATTATTTTAGAAATATTGATAACCGAATTCTATTAGGTGGCGGTCGAAATTTAGATTTTAAGACAGAAAATACTACAGATTTTTCTCAAACGCAACGGATTCAAAATGCTTTAGAAGCACTGCTTAAAAATACAATTCTTCCCGATAGGGAGTTTGAAATTGAACACCGCTGGTCGGGAATTATGGGTGTTGGTTTTCAAAAAAAACCAATTGTAAAACAGCTTTCAAATCATGTCTATTGTGGTGTCCGAATGGGGGGTATGGGCATCGCTATTGGAAGTAGTATTGGAAAGCAAGTCTCAGAGTTTCTTTAGAGATAGTTCCGTTTTAACTTAGAGAACTATCCATTAATAGCCTCAACAATTTCCACGCGTCCCGCTAACATTTCTTTTAGCATGGCCTCAATACCGCTTTTAAGGGTAAAGGTAGAGGATGGGCACCCACTACAAGCACCTTGTAAAATGACCTTTACTGTTTTTGTTACGGCATTATACGATTCAAATACAATATTCCCCCCATCACTAGCAACAGCCGGTTTGATGTGTTCTTCTAAAATATTTATAATCTCTTTTGAGGTATCGTCTAAGGCTTCATAAGCTCCATCCAATTGGGCTGTTGTTTTCTCCAAAACCTGTGCAGCAACAGCAGACACCATTTCTTTACCGTCTTCGATATAGGATTTCATAAACTCTCTTAGTTCGAGTGTAATGGCTTCCCATTCTACAATATCATACTTTGTGATGGACACATAATTTTTGTCGATAAAAACCGCCTTCACAAAAGGAAACTGAAAGAGTGCAGTTGCAAAAGGCGATAACTTAGCCTCTTCAATAGATGTAAATTCAAATGTTTGAGAAACTAAACTTTTATTTGCTACAAATTTTTGAACTCCAGGGTTTGGAGTGCTTTCTGCATATACAGTTACTGGGTTTTTCTTTTTGGCTTCATTTAAAACAACAACACCGTCTTCATTTAGGTAATTCTCGATCTGTTCTCCAACTTCTTTTTGGACATCGCTCCACTGAATAATATCATAACGTTCAATAGCAATAAAGTTGCCAGAGACATACACTTTCTTTACAAAAGGAAGGTGAAAAAGTTGTTGTGCTAAGGGAGAATTTTTAGCCTCATCAATATTTGAGAACTCAAAACTCTCATATTTTGTAAGAAATGAATTTGTTTCAAATTTTATAATTTTTGGATTACTAGTCTCCTGAATTGAAACGGTTATTTTTTTCATGCGTATAATTTTTGCAAATGTAATAAAGAAATTTCTGTATATTTGA
>JABAZA010000068.1 GCA_018608725.1 Flavobacteriaceae bacterium | reverse complement strand
GCGTCGAAGATGCTGGTCATTCCGATTTTTTTTCCTATTAACCCAGACATATTTAATTATTTATTTATTAACTCTTTCTTATTTTATTCCAAAAACAAAGGGTCAAAACACATTTCAACCCTGAATTGTACTTTTTCCGTTTTTCCCTCGCACTAAGCTTAGGACATGTAAATCACTGATTTTCAGTGAGTATTTCAACAAACACGAAGGTGTTCTCTGTTTTTCGAGCTGCAAATTTAGATAAATTTAATCTATCTACCTAAATTATTTGAAACTTATTTTCACATAACAGACCTCTTTACTTATGATTTAGATATATTTGGTTAAAACATTCTAAAATAAGGGGATAAAAAAACCATCAAATTAAAATTTGATGGTTTCGTTTTGTATAATTAAAAAATTACTTTTTTAAGAGAACTTAAATTATTTTAGAGGGTTGTGTAATATAATTACACTTTAATCTCTACTTCTACACCGCTAGGCAATTCAAGTTTCATCAAAGCATCAATTGTTTTGGAGGATGAACTATAAATATCTAACAGTCTTTTATAAGAGCTTAATTGAAATTGTTCTCTCGATTTTTTATTAACGTGTGGAGAACGCAATACAGTGAAAAGTTTTTTGTGTGTTGGTAACGGAATTGGACCCGTTACAATAGCACCTGTACTTTTTACGGTTTTTACAATCTTATCAGCAGACTTGTCTACTAAGTTATGATCGTAAGACTTTAATTTTATTCTGATTTTTTGACTCATGTTCTTAACTTTTAAGATTGGATTCCTTTAGCTTCTTTAATAACTTCTTCTGAAATGTTAGAAGGCGTTTCAGCATAGTGTGAAAATTCCATAGTGGAAGTTGCACGCCCCGATGATAGCGTTCTTAGGGTGGTTACATAACCAAACATTTCTGAAAGAGGCACTGTAGCTTTTACAGTTTTTGCTCCTGCTCTATCGCCCATGTCACTTACTTGCCCACGACGACGGTTAAGGTCTCCTACAATATCTCCCATATTTTCTTCAGGAGTAATAACTTCTAATTTCATGATTGGTTCCATGATGACTGCTTTGGCTGCTTTGGCTGAGTTTTTAAACCCTAGCTTCGCGGCTAATTCAAAAGAAAGTTGATCCGAATCCACATCGTGGTATGACCCATCTTTTAAAGTAACTTTTACAGCATCCACTTCATAACCAGCAAGTGGTCCATTGACCATTGCCATTTTGAAACCTTTTTCAATAGAAGGAATGAATTCTTTTGGAACATTTCCACCTTTGATAGTAGAAATAAACTGAAGTCCTACAACACCTTCGTCTGCAGGCTCAATTGTAAATACGATATCTGCAAATTTTCCACGTCCACCAGATTGTTTCTTGTAAACTTCTCTGTGGTCAGCTGTTTGAGTAATTGCTTCTTTGTATTCAACTTGAGGTTGACCTTGATTTACTTCGACTTTAAATTCACGACGTAAACGATCTACAATTACATCTAAGTGAAGCTCACCCATTCCTGATATAATTGTTTGCCCTGAAGATTCATCAGAACGCACAGTAAAGGTTGGATCTTCTTCAGCTAATTTAGCAAGTCCGATCCCTAATTTATCAACATCTGCTTTGGTCTTAGGCTCCACTGCGATACCAATTACGGGATCCGGAAAGTCCATAGACTCCAAAACGATAGGGTGCTTTTCATCTGATAATGTATCTCCTGTTTTGATGGATTTAAATCCAACAGCAGCTCCAATATCTCCAGCTTCTATAAAATCAATTGCATTTTGCTTGTTTGCATGCATTTGGTAAATACGTGAAATACGTTCTTTTTTCCCAGAACGGTTATTCAAAACGTAAGATCCAGCATCTAAACGACCAGAGTAGGCTCTAAAAAATGCTAAACGACCAACAAAAGGATCGGTAGCAATTTTAAATGCAAGTGCCGCAAACGGCTCTTTTACGTCTGGCTTACGTAGTTCTTCTGATTCTGTATCTGGATTCACACCTACAATTCCTTCTTTGTCGGTAGGTGCAGGTAAATAACGACATACAGCATCTAACAGAAACTGAACACCTTTATTTTTGAATGCAGACCCGCAAATCATAGGAATGATGGCCATATCCATTACAGCTGCTCTCAATGCTTTATGCACTTCTTCTTCTGTAATAGAATCTTCATCTTCCATGAATTTTTCTAAGAGATCCTCGTCATAACTTGCTACTTCTTCAATTAAGAGTGCACGGTATTTACGAGCTTCTTCTTTCATATCCTCAGGGATTTCGATCACATCGAAAGTTGCTCCTTGAGTTTTGTCATGCCATACAATAGCACGGTTTTTTACTAAATCAATCACACCTTTAAAATCCTCTTCGTCACCAATATTAAGAACAATTGGCACCGCATTTGATTTTAACATGTCTTTTACTTGCTGACATACTCCTAAAAAGTCTGATCCTTGACGGTCCATTTTGTTAACGAAACCTATTCTAGGTACTTTATAGTTGTCTGCCAATCTCCAGTTCGTTTCAGATTGTGGTTCAACACCATCAACTGCACTAAATAAAAATACCAATCCATCAAGAACACGTAGCGATCTATTTACCTCAACAGTAAAATCTACGTGGCCAGGAGTGTCAATAATATTAAAGTGATATCCTTTGGTTTCTGGTGTTGGCTCCCCATTTTCAATTGGGAATTTCCACTCACAGGTTGTCGCTGCAGAAGTGATAGTAATCCCACGTTCTTGCTCTTGCTCCATCCAGTCCATTGTTGCAGCACCATCATGTACTT
>JABAZA010000062.1 GCA_018608725.1 Flavobacteriaceae bacterium | reverse complement strand
CCTCATTCTCCGCAAAAGAAATCCGAAACGAAAGTTTCGGATTTTTTGTTTGTTTAGGATTCTTTTAAAAGGGGCCTCTTTTTTTTTTAAAGTATGAAGTGTGCATTAAAAATTTCAGATTGTTATATTTGCTAGAGCTCTTGTAATTTACAAACCAATAATCCGTATTCAAAAAACAGTCAAATGAAGTGGAATGATGCTTTAAAAGATTTTGCTTTATATCTAAAAATTGAGCGTGGCATGTCCAAACATACCGTGAACAACTACACGTTTGACGTTCAGAAATTGGTGAATTATTTAGAAACTCATTCTATGGAATTGTCCCCACTTCAAATTACAACAGAACACGTTCAAGGGTTTATCTATGAAATGGCAAAAGAATTAAACCCACGGACCCAATCGAGACTCATTTCTGGCCTACGAAGTTTTTACGATTATTTGATCTTTGAAAATTATTGTGAGTCCAATCCTTTAGAACGCATTGAAGCTCCAAAAATAGGACGTAAATTACCCGATACCCTTTCGATAAAAGAAATTGATCGTATTGTAACTGCAATTGATTTAAGCAAACCACAAGGAGAACGCAACCGCGCCATTATAGAAACCTTGTACAGCTGTGGACTTCGTGTGAGTGAACTTACGGAATTGAAAATCTCCGATTTATTCTTTGAAGAAGGATTTATCAAGGTCACTGGAAAAGGCAACAAACAACGCTTTGTTCCTATTGGTTCACTGACTCAAAAATACATCAATCTATATAAAGACCATGTCCGTGTCCAAATGAAGATTGAAACACCTTTTAATGACACCTTATTTTTGAATCGTCGTGGAAAGCAACTCAGCAGAGCAATGATCTGTACTATTGTAAAAACCTTAGGAGCAAAAGCAGGAATTGAGAAAACTATTTCTCCACACACCTTTAGGCATTCCTTTGCGACTCATCTTCTTGAGAATGGAGCCGATTTAAGAGCCATTCAGATGATGTTAGGCCACGAAAGCATCACAACTACAGAAATCTATATGCACGTTGATAAAAGCCACTTAAAAGACGCTATGATGAAATTTCATCCTAGAGCCTAAAAAGCAGCTCGAGAGCTGCTTTTTAAAAGACTAGAAATTTATTATTTTATTTGGCAATATTCACTGCACGTGTTTCGCGAATCACCGTTACTTTCACCTGTCCCGGGTAGGTCATATCAGTTTGGATTTTTTGAGAAATCTCAAACGATAAATTCCCGGCTTTTTCGTCAGATACTTTTTCACTTTCGACAATTACACGAAGTTCACGACCTGCTTGAATCGCATAAGCTTTTTGAACTCCACTAAATCCAAAAGCAACTTCCTCTAAATCTTTTAGACGTTGAATGTATGAATCTAGAACTTGACGTCGCGCTCCTGGACGTGCACCTGAAATTGCATCACATACTTGTACTATTGGAGATAGTAACGATTTCATTTCGATTTCGTCGTGGTGTGCACCAATTGCATTACATACTTCGGGATTTTCACCATATTTTTCGGCCCACTGCATTCCTAAAATAGCGTGTGGAGTTTCCATATCAGTTTCAGCATCCGGTACTTTTCCAATATCATGAAGGAGTCCTGCACGTTTGGCCAACTTCGGATTAATACCCAATTCAGCTGCCATCACTCCACAGAGTTTTGCGACTTCTCTAGAGTGTTGCAATAGATTCTGACCATAAGACGAACGGTATTTCATTCGTCCAACAGTTTTAATGAGTTCTGGATGTAATCCATGAATCCCCAAATCAATCACTGTGCGTTTTCCAACTTCAATAATTTCTTGTTCTATTTGTTTTTTTGTTTTCTTGACAATTTCTTCAACTCGTGCTGGGTGGATACGACCATCAGTTACTAATTTATGTAATGATAAACGTGCCACTTCTCTTCGCACCGAATCAAAACAAGATAATATAATCGCTTCAGGGGTATCATCAACAATAATTTCAACTCCAGTAGCAGCTTCAAGGGCTCTAATATTTCGACCTTCTCGACCAATGATTCGCCCTTTGACGTCGTCTGATTCAATATTAAATACAGAAACACAATTATCAACTGCTTCTTCAGTTCCAATACGTTGAATGGTGTTAATAATGATTTTCTTAGCATCTTGCTCTGCTGTTAGCTTCGCTTCTTCCATGGTATCTTGAATAAAGACCATGGCATCATTTTTAGCTTCAGATTTTAAAGACTCTACTAGTTGATGTTTTGCATCTTCGGCTGATAAGCCAGAAATCACTTCTAATTGAAGAATTTGACTTTTATGTGCTTTATCGAGTTCTTCTTTACGTTTGTTTAGAATTTGGAGGCGATGGTCATAATCCTTGATTTTGGATTCGAATTCTGTTGAGAGTTTTTTATTTTTAGAAAGCTCAGAAGATATTTGTGATTCTTTGTCACGAGTACGTTTTTCAGCTTCACTCATTTTCTTATCTCTAGAAAGAATAACTTGTTCATGCTCCGATTTTAATTCTAAAAATCGTTCTTTGGCTTGAAACATTTTATCTTTTTTTATTGAATCGCCTTCTAGTTTTGCTTTTGAAATTATAGAGTTTGCTTCTCTTTTAGCGTTTTTGGTGAGTTGAGAGGCATTGCTTTTTTCACGAGCTTTAGAGATTGCCAGTCCTAGGATAAGTCCTATGACAGCGGCCCCTAAAGCAATGAGTATTATATTGGATTCCATAGTTTATGATTTAATTTAAAAAAAAAGCCTACATCAATCTGGTTTTTGTATAAACTCCATAAATACAAGATTTAGAGTTGAAAAGCTGATCAAGGA
>JABAZA010000100.1 GCA_018608725.1 Flavobacteriaceae bacterium | reverse complement strand
AAAAATACGTCTTTCCTTTACTATTTTTGAATGAATATCCCATAATATATATTTATTTTAGTCTAAATTACAAAAATTAGTTTGTTCTTTCCAAAAAAAATATCAGATAAATGCTCTTTTTTTTAAGAACTAGCACAAATTGTTAATAAAGTGGGTAATTTTTGAGTGAATCTGCTGTAAATACAGGGGTAATTCACTAAAATCCCAAGGATGATGACTTCCAAACACATGATTTGCGCCCTTTAGTACAACCAACTGACCTCCTGGATGCCATTTATGCAGTGCAAAAGCTTCTTTTAAATCCACACTTGTGTCTGCATCTCCATGAATAATTAAATGAGGTACTTTTAAACTTTTAGCAGCTAGCTGAATTGTAAGTCTAGACGCATTCGCCATAAAGTCCTCATAGAACTGGTAATAATGTGGCATTTGTTGTTTGGTACGCCCATTCATAACAAATCGTACACCTGTCGATTTCCAAGCATCAAGATCCGACCCTTTGGGAAATCTAGATTTAAAGTCCGAAACTCCTGCAAGACTTACAAGTTTTTTAACACGGGAATCCTCTGCTGCTTTTAGAGTGACAATTCCACCGCCTCGACTGTGACCTACTAAAGTAATGTTAGACACATTAATATTAGAGTGTTTTGCATAGGCGGTTTCAACCCAATCTAATACTTGATTCAAATCGTCTAATTCCTTAGTATAGTTATTATGACCAAAAGCTTCAAGGTCTGGGAAATCAATTGGCTGCTCAATAGTTCCGCCATTATGAGAAAAATTAAATTTCAGCACGGCAATCCCCGATGCCGCAAACGTCTTTGCAAATAGATTCCAAGCCCCCCAGTCCTTAAACCCTTTATACCCATGGCAAAAAATGAGTAATGGCGCATGCTCTACAGTGTTATTATAAAAGACATCCAGTAGAATCGGCAAACGATGCGGACCTTTAATGACTTTGTTTATTTCTTGAATGACCATCTAAACCTCTTTTTCGGTAATATCAATATCGGGATTAAAAAGCTCAAGAATGAGTGTTTTGAGTTCATACTCATAACGCACCAAAAGATCGGAGGACAACACGGTTGTTTTTTGAGCATACGACCCTGGCTTGTCTTTCTTGGCAAACTTTAGCAATCCTGATTTTAGATTTTTAAAAGAGATGATTCCCGCTTCTACAGGCGTGGTAAAAGGCGTTTGGGCATTTAACATATACGCATAGGTCATAATTTGAAAACTTTTACTGTGTGCTTTGTAGTCGTTTGTAATATCGTCCCAATTTACCAATTCCATTTCAGATTGAGATACCTGAGACGTTTTGTAATCTATAATTCTACGAGTGCCATTACACATATCAATACGATCAATGGTTCCGATCAGTTGAATCGGAGTCTGAAGTTCAGGAATATCAATGGCAACAGCCATTTTGGACTCAATCGCCTCAATTATAATTTCATCTCCTTTATTTATACATGCCAATTCATAGGATAAAAAATTTGAAATATATCGTTTGGCAATTTCAAAACTAATAAGATTAAGTCCCTGAGAGATATCACCTTCCTTATAAATCTCATTAAAATAATGGGCAACTGTACTGTCAATTTTGGGTTTTAGTTCTGTAAGCATTGACGGCTGCAATACCTGCCCAATAAAAGGTTTGTAAAAAGCTTCTAATGTATTATGGATAATACTTCCAAATGTATTTGCAGCAACCGTTTCTTCTAAAGTTATATCCTCTTTTACACCCAATAGTTTCTGATTATAAAAATCCATTGGATTCCGAATGTATTGGCTCAATGATGAAGGGGAAAACCCTTTAGCAGCGACACTTTTGAGTTTTGAAATGATTTCAGGCGTCTTCTTTACAGTTAATGCATGTGGGGTGATTTGCGGCGTTTCTGGAATTACTATTTTATGATCTAAAGCATGATGTGCTTCAAACTCTAGTTGGGTTATAAAACGACTGCGTTCACCGCCACTTAATACATCAGGTTCTGTGTTATAAATAATATGCGCATTCTTAGCACGTTGAAGCAATCGATAAAAATGATAGGTGTAAACAGCGTCTTTTTCTTTGTAGGTAGGAAGCCCATTTTCAATTTTAACATCAAAGGGGATGAATGAATTATTTGTTTTACCTGCCGGGAGAACCCCTTCATTTACAGAGACAATTATCACCGTTTCAAAATCTAAAACACGAGACTCCAACATTCCCATGATCTGTAATCCTTTTAATGGCTGCCCTTTAAAATCCAAGGTTTCAAGGCTTAATAATTCTTTATAAATGCTTTGTAAAACTTTGATATTTGTGATGTAGCTATAGCGTGTATTGAGGCGTTGTAGGTGGTTAAAAATTTCAGAGAACCGATATAAATATTCTAAAGCTAATAGGTGCTTGTTTTTAGATTTGTTATAATGGTCTTTAAGTTTAAAAATAAGCGATAAAACACTTTCGATTGCATTCGTGGGTTGGTCGTTCCAAGTCTCAAACAAAAGTTCTAAATTTTCTTTATGATCAGGAGCAATGGCAATGATTTGATCTTTGGAGAGGCTTATTAGATTTTGCTGTTTGATTGTTGTCATGATTAATTGAGCGGCATCTTGATCTTCAGTTTGAAACAAGGGGCGCACAAATTGATGTGATAATACACCTATCACATCTTGATAATAATATAAGGGAGAGGGGTCTTTATGAAGTTGGAACCATTGATCAATAAAAGCTGAAAAAGGAATTTGCTTTAAAGGTAATCCCATAGTAATATTGATATCTTCTATAGAGCTTGGTATTGAATTCAATATCGGAATTAGTAGCGCTTCATTTCCTAAAACTAGGGCAGTGTTTTGAAGTTTATTTTCTGTGTATAATTGCTGTAATAATGCCCCTACATACTTAACTTGACCTATGTTTTTTGGGGTTCCAATGACAGAAATGTTTTTGGGTTTGGTATAATAATTAGAAACCCAATTAAAAGGATGTGATTTAAAATGGCTCCAACTTTTTTGATGTTGTCTTATAAAATAGCCTGCATCGTGTTGAGGAGAATCTAGAAATATTTGGTCAATATCCCAATAAATTTTTGCTTTGTCTTGTTGTAACAACTCCTGAATAATCGTTGACTCAGATGCATTCAAAGCATTAAATCCTAAAAAGATATGGGACTTGTCTTGATGGTTTTGAATATATAGTTCTAAATTTTCTACGGCCTCCCTATAAATTAAACCTTGATATCCCACTCCTTTTTGAAGAAGATGCTCCGTAAATTTTTTATAATAGGTCTGTATCTTTTTCCAAAAAGATAAATAGCCTTTGATTAGTGGTGTGGTGTTTGGATCTAAAGACCAGTGGTTGATTTCTTGAATTGCGGACAGGTATTCAAAAATTTGATTCTGAGGAATTAGATAGCGATCAATTTCATTAAAATCTTGAAGCACAACGGGAGCCCATTTTGAAAAACGATCAAATGAATCTCTTTCATTTAGTGGGGTAAGCTCTAAATAAACTTCATAAAACTCAAAGATTAGTTCGGTATTACTAAGAAGCCTTAGTTGAGATAATTCTTCTATAAACGTTTCAATAGCAATTATTTGGGGTAAAAACCCCGTTGTTTTATTTAATTTAGACCATTCCATCTTGAGAAATATCCCAGCCCGTTTGTTAGGGAGAATGAGGCTGAGTTTGGAAACATCTTTCGAATGGGTTTCCAAATCTTTTAGGACGTCATAAATAAAACTTGTCATGTTATAAAAATAAAAAAACGCTTCGCAATAGCGAAGCGTTTTAAGCTTTTTATTATGAAATAGTAAAAACTATTCCGCCAATTTTACTTCTACACGTCTGTTAGCAGTTCTTCCTGCTTCAGTCATGTTCGATTCAATTGGTTTGTTTTCACCAAAACCAATTGAGTTTAATCTATCAGCTGCAATACCATTTTCGACTAAATAATCTACAACTTTTTCAGCTCTTCTTTCTGAAAGTAATTGGTTGAAGTTATTGTTAGTACCAGTACTGTCTGTATGACCTTCTACAACAAAGCTAGCTTTTGGATACTCTTTTAAGATTGCAGTAATTGCTTTTAGAGTTGGATAAGCATCTTCTTTAAAGCTTGATTTTCCAAGTGCAAAATTAATGGTTCTAGAGTAGTTGATGAGTTCGTTTTGTTCTTCTTCTGAAGGGAAAACAACTTCAGGACAACCATTGTTTGCAACAGTTCCTGCTTCCGTAGGACAGTTATCATCTTTATCTAATACGCCATCGCTGTCGCCATCTTTCCAAGGACATCCATTGTTAGCAACTGGACCTGCCTCATTTGGACATTCATCCTGAGCATTTGCTAAACCATCTGCATCGGCATCTGGACATCCTGCTAAGGATTTTAAACCTGCTTCATTTGGACATGTGTCGTTGTTGTCAGATACACCGTCTCCGTCTGTATCAGGACATCCATTGAACTCAGCTAAACCAGCTAATTCTGGACATGTATCTTTTGAATCTTCAATGCCATCTCCGTCTGAATCAGGACATCCATTGAATTCTTCTAAACCAGGAACTTCTGGACAAAGATCATGTTTATCATATATGCCGTCACCATCTGTATCAGTTCCACCAAAATTGAAAGCAACTCCTACAGAATGTTGGAAATGTTTTGTTAAGTAGTCTTTAAAAGAATGCTTGTATGTTGACTGCGCTGTGATTCCAAAATTGTCAGAAAACCAATACGCCAAACCAACGGTTCCATTTAAAGTTCCAGCTCCAATTAAAGCACCAGAATCTCCAGAAGTAGATGTTGGGCTGTAAGGTCCTTTTTCGATCCAAGTATATCCACCACCAACTCCAACAAATGGCTCTAGTTTTTTAGTGTTTAATAAACCGGAAAGGCTATATTTTACATTTCCATCAACTGCATAATACATTAAGTTATTTACAGAAACTGGAGTTCCATCCTCAGTTTGTCCCCATTTATCAAGTCTGTTGATAGATGCCGAAATACCTACTGAGAAACCCTCATCTATGTATTTTTGTAGTGTAATTAAAGAGACTGAAGGAAGAATGCTCCAGTTGTCTTCCACGTTATAAAATTCTTGGAAATAATCTCCTTGAGGAGCGTCTTCACCGACAGGAAATACATCTACAGCATTTACACCTATTGTAATTTGCCATGGGTTATTTTCGTCTTGTGCATTTACATTACCAATCGCAAACACTAGTAATGTTGTGAGAATTAATCTGTTAAGATTTTTCATGAGTGATGTTTTTAATTTATTTGATTAATTAGGTGCAAAAATAAGGCGTTAATTCTATAAAACAAATATTCTACACAAAAAAAACAATATTAATTTCAAAGGGCTACAGGTTAACGAAATTTGAATTTAAAAGTGTCTTAAAGCTAATACACTTTAACCTGTAAACTGGCGTTTATATACACGATTATTTTTTTGGTAACCTTATACCCCATTTCCTCAATAATTTTCGAATAATTTTCGAGTTGAGCTTCGTATTTATCGTAAGAGTCACCTGTTTTATAATCAATAATTACGGCTGTGGAGTCTTTGAAAACAACCAACCGATCTGGAATAATGATTTTTCCACTGGAAGTCATAATTTCTCTTTCGTTATAAACCTCTAAGTCTGAACTAAAATAGGGTGCTAACAATGGGTGGCCAACAATCGCCTCTAAGGTCTTTAAAAGTGCGTCGCTTTGAGCTGATGATATCACACCTGCATTAAAAAAATCATTCAACGTAATTTCAATGTCGTCTTTGGTATAAATTTTTGACATTAGTAAATGAACCAAATTCCCTCTCTCAAGTGCTTCTTTTTGTACAGTATCCCATAGGTATCCCGCATTTGTTGCCATTGATACATTGAGATGTTCCTTTGGAGTTGATATAAATTTACTCTGATATACTGTCGGATATTTGGCGGGTTTTGGAGTTTCTATGCTTTGGAGCTTTCCAAGCTCATATTCCAACTTTCCGTCTTTCCAACGTCCTGATGATTTTAAATAATTAATTAAAAGTCCGGAATATGTTTTAAGATTTTCAGCTCCATTTTTGGCAACCGCTGCATTTCCAACAATATATAATTGCTCAACTGCCCTAGTGAGCGCTACGTACAACAGGTTAATGTTGTCGAGCTCCAATTTTGATTGGTGGTCCTTAAAGATGGCAGCGCCTTCCGTTCCAAATGCTTCAAAATCTTTGTTATAATTTAATAAAAAATGTGAAAAAGGAGCAAAAGAAGTATCCATTGGCATCCATTCTTTAGGCTCCAATTCTTTATAAATATCCAATTCTGCAAATGGAAAAATAACAACTGGGAACTCCAGTCCTTTAGATTTATGAATCGTCATTATTTGAACGGCATTTATTCCTTTTGGAGTGACGACACTTAAAGTGTCCTTTTTTAGATTGTAGTGATCTATAAATTGACGGACACTCGATGTTGTTTTTTGAGTGAATTCAATTACAAAATCTAGGAAAAACTGAATGTAAGCATTCGAGGTTTTTACAAGTTGAAAACTACTAATTATATACTCTACAGATTCATATATAGAAAGTTGTAATGCTGTTCTAAGATTGAAATTTAGTCCTAAGGGTTGCAGCGCTCGAAAAAAAGCAACACGATTTAAAGGGATACACTTTAAACGAAATAAGTGTGGATCCCCTACATCGGTATGGGTTGCAACATAATTGATCACCTCGAGTTTGGCTTGTATATTAGAAGGTTCATGCATATATTCCAATACGTTCATAATATGATTTACTTCTGGTGACTGTGCCACTAATAGAGTTTCACTCGAGACAATATCAATTTTAGATTGGCTTAATAAATTTGCCACAGCAACTCCTTCTTTTCGTTTTCGAACCAACACACAAATATCTTTCATGGCTGCATCCTCGCTTGAATCCAAATAAGATCGAATAATTTTTAAAACTTTTTCTGCATATAAAAGTGATTTATCTGCTCCCTTTTCAAACTCCAAAAAGGAAATATTCACATACCCCTTCTTGTTTTTAAATTCTAATTGAGACGCTGACTGGTATAGTGCCTTATAGGTGTCATTTGAGAAAACAACCGTTGATAGGTGTTTAAAAAATTTGTTGTTAAAATCAACCACCTGACTGCAACTTCTATAATTTGTTGGAAGTTTAGAAAGTGTCGCTTCAAAAGGGAATGTAGTCGCATTGTTATATAAATTGATAAACTGCTCTGACTTCCCACCTCTCCATCGATAAATTGCTTGTTTGGCATCTCCTACCAACATAGAACTCCCATTTTCTTGCGCCAATGTGTTTATTATTAAGGGAGTCAAATTTTCCCATTGTAATTCGGAAGTATCTTGAAACTCATCAATAAAAAAATGATTAAATTTTTCACCGATACGTTCATAAATATAAGGTGCTGGCTGATCTTTTATTTGCTGACTTATGATGGTATTAAATTCAGAAATCATCAACAAATTTTCTTCGTCTTTGATCGTTTTTAGTTCTTGATGAATCAAATTCAAAACCGAAAGTGGTGTGGTGTTTTTTCTAATATTATTTAAATACCGAATACGATAAACGGATTCTTTGGTTTTTTGAAATACCGCTACAAGTTGGGGGCGTAGCCTATCAATAGCGGCGGTAACACTAGGGGAGGCTTTTTTGGTGTACAACGCGGTGGTTTCTATGGATTGTTGCCATTGGGCTGTAAAACTAAGATCAAATTTTTTGGATCTTAATGCCTTAAAATGTTTTGGTAAGGACCCTCTTGTAAAATCTGAAAATTCAATACCACTGGCTGAAATCAACTCTAAAATCTGGGTGGACAACGCAACAATCTGTAGTTCTGTTTCGCGAATCTCTTTTATTAAGGTTGATTTCAGGGTGCCAAAATCTTGTAACGTACATTGAGAAAGTTCTTCTAGATAAGGCGCATCTGATTCTCTTGTTAAAAGCTTGGCTGTTTTGGCTAAATCTAAAGCAATGTTCCAACTTTTATCATCGTCTGCTTTTTCAATCGCAAACTCAACCAACACTTTTGTGAGTTCCTTATTTTTTCCAGCTTTGGACAGTAAACGACTGACCGCTTTTTTTAGTAAAAAATCTGTGTCTAATTCAACCTCAAAATTCATGGGGAGTTTTAAATCGAATGCAAAAGTGCGAATCAGTTTTTGAGTAAACTTATCAATTGTAGAAATGTCAAAGGCTGCATAATTATGCAGTATTTTACTGAGAAGTTGGTTGGATTTATGGTGAATTTCTTTTGGCGAACGATCTAACTCTTTAACAACTTGTTCAAATAAGGCATCTGATTTTGTTAAGATAGACGGTGCAGCAAATGTCATTAGCGCTTCTATAACTCGCGTTTTCATTTCATCCACAGCCTTGTTTGTAAAGGTAATTGCTAAAATATGGCGATGAGGTAAAAACTCTTTGGAAGTCAAAACTATTTTTAAATAGTCTTTGACCAAGGTAAATGTTTTACCACTTCCTGCCGATGCATTATAGATGTTGAATGTTGATGCGTTCACTAAATAAAATTTATACCAAAATAAACAATCTTAATTACATATGCCTATAATTATTATTTGAATATTGTAACTTTGGAATTATTATTTAAACATTTAAAAACAAATTTTTATGGCTTTTGAATTACCAAAATTAAATTATGCTTATGATGCTCTCGAACCGAATATTGATGCACGAACAATGGAAATCCACCATTCAAAACATCATAACGGCTATACAAACAATCTAAACGCTGCAATTGCTGGCACGGATTTAGAAAACAAATCCATTGAAACAATCCTTGAAAACTTGGACATGTCTAATAAGGCTGTCCGAAATAACGGTGGTGGATTTTACAACCATTCGCTGTTTTGGGAAGTTATGAATCCCGTAGGAAAAGAAGACCTTTCGGGCGAACTCAAAGATGCTATTCTTGCTGCTTATGGTTCTTTTGAGGGTTTTAAAACCGCATTCAGTAAAGCTGCTGCAACGCAGTTTGGATCTGGATGGGCTTGGTTGTGTGTCCATAAAGGTGGAAAAGTTGAGGTGTGTTCTACACCAAATCAAGACAACCCATTAATGCCAGGTGTGTCCTGTGGAGGAACTCCAATTTTAGGCCTAGATGTATGGGAACATGCCTATTACTTGAACTACCAAAACCGTCGTCCAGATTATATTGAAGCGTTCTTTAATGTGATTAATTGGAAAGAGGTTGAAACACGTTTTGCTGCTGCAAAATAAGAGTTAAAAAAATGTGGAAAATAAAAAAGGTGAACTTGCGTTCACCTTTTTTGCCCCAAATCTACCATGAACTTAACCTACTTATGTTATGGTGATTCAAATATATAAGTTTAATGAGTAGTAAAAATTTATTTTAGATAAACTGCATATTTACTAGATAAACTGCACTTTTTATCAGTAAGCTCTCTCATTATTTTCTTCAAAAAAGTTTATGAATGCCCTATTTACTACTCGATTACCTCCGGGGGTCGGGTAATTTCCTGTGAAATACCAATCTCCTAAATTTTTCGGACAGGCTTTATGTAAATTCTCTATAGATTGAAATATGATTTTAACCTCAGCATTGATTCCATCTTCACTCAATAGCTCTGCAATTTTGTCCGACACTTGTTGAGGTGTAAATGGTGCATAAATTTCTTTTACAAAATTTTGAACCTTCGAGTCTTCTAAATTTTCTTGGGCTTTACATCGTGTATAAATCTCTTCGACAATATGATACATGTCAGCATCTTTTAACAGAGACAGTGCGGCTCTAAACGCAACCAACCCTTCGAGGTTTGCCATATCAATTCCATAACAATCTGGATAGCGAATTTGAGGCGCTGAAGACACCACCACAATTCGTTTTGGCGTTAAACGATCCAACATCTTCAGAATACTTTTCTTTAGGGTTGTGCCTCGAACGATGCTATCATCAATAATAACAAGGTTATCTTCTGGCTTAATAACGCCATAAGTAACATCGTACACATGCGCTACCAAATCATCACGGCTACTATCTTCTGTGATAAAGGTTCTTAACTTGACATCTTTAATAGCAATTTTTTCGACACGTGTATGTTCCGAAAGTATCTGTGTTACTTTTTCCGCAGAAAGAGAGCGTTTTCCTTTTAAAATTTGTTCAGTTTTCGTTTTATTCAAATACTCTTCAACATTTTCAATCATCCCAAAAAACGATGTTTCTGCTGTATTAGGAATGTATGAAAAAACGGTGTTTTTAATATCATAATCTACATGCTTCAAAACTTCAGGAACAATCAGTTTTCCGAGTAATTTTCGTTCTTGATAAATTTCGGCATCACTTCCTCTGGAAAAATAAATACGTTCAAACGAACAAGCCTTGCGCTCTAAAGGTTCTAAAATTTTGTTTATGGATGTTTCTCCTGATTTTTTTGTAATAATCGCACTTCCAGGGGGTAACTCGTGAACTTCATCATAGTTAACATTAAAAACTGTTTGAATCACTGGACGCTCGGAAGCGACAACGACAACTTCATCATCCATGTAGTAATAGGCTGGTCGGATGCCCGATGGATCTCTTAAAACAAAAGAATCTCCATGCCCTAAAAGCCCCGCCATAGCATAACCACCGTCCCAGCTTTTAGCCGCTTTGGTTAATATTTTTTTAAGGTTTAAACGCTCCGCAATCAAGGGTGAACATTCCATTTTATTATAGCCTTCCTTTTTGAGCTTTTTATAAAGTTTTGAAACCGAATCATCCAGAAAATGTCCAATTTTCTCCATAATGGTAATGGTATCTGTGTACTCTTTAGGGTGCTGTCCAATCTTAACAAGATTTTTAAATAAGCTTTTAACATTCGTCATGTTAAAATTTCCTGCTAAAATCAAATTTCGATGCATCCAATTGTTCTGCCTCAAAAAGGGGTGTACGCTTTCAACACTGTTTTTGCCAAATGTACCATAACGGACATGACCCAGCATGACCTCTCCTAAATACGGCACTGCTTTTTTTTGTGCCTCCGCATCATTCGTCAATTCTGGATGCTCTGCCAATACATCATTAATTCGATTATTAATCTGAGCAAAAATATCTTGAATGGGCTGTTGCGCAACCGAACGCACACGACTTATATAGCGCTCTCCAGGTTGCATGTCTAATTTAATACTTGCAAAACCTGCACCGTCTTGACCACGGTTGTGTTGCTTTTCCATTATGAGATACATCTTATTGATTCCATAAAAAGCTGTTCCATATTTCTTTTTATAAAACTCTAATGGTTTTAAAAGTCTAATGTGTGCAATTCCACATTCGTGTTTTATAGCATCGCTCATTTTCGTTTCCTAATTATATATTAAATAAAAAACGCACCAAATTGGCGCGTTTAATTATGTTGTTAACTCTATTTCAAATCTTGTCAGATCTTTAAAAGCTTTGAGGCGTGTGTGCACCTCTTCGGGGTGTAAAGACTCCAAACGTTCTGTGCCAAATTTCTCAACACAAAACGATGCAAGCGTGGACCCATAAATAACCGCTTTTTTCATGTTCTCGAAAGATATGTTTTCTGTCTGGGCTAAAAACCCTGCAAATCCTCCTGCAAAAGTATCGCCTGCTCCAGTAGGGTCAAAAACAGATTCTAATGGGAGAGCCGGTGCAAAAAATACATTGGTTCCATTGAATAGTAATGCTCCATGTTCTCCTTTTTTGATGACCACATACTCGGGGCCCATCTCATGTATTTTTCTTGCCGCAGTTACTAAAGAGTATTCTCCTGTTAATTGGCGGGCTTCTTCGTCGTTAATAGTAATCACATTCACCCGCTTAATAACTTCTAAAAGGTCATTCAGTGCATGGTCCATCCAAAAATTCATCGTGTCTAAAATAACCAATGTAGAGGCGTCTGACATTTGATCTAAAACACTAGATTGTACAATCGGGTGTAAATTTCCTAAAACCAAAATTTTCGCATCTTTATAAGCTTCAGGAACTATCGGTTGAAAGTTTTCTAATACGTTAAGTTCGGTTGCCAACGTATCCCGTGTATTCATATCGTTGTGATAGCGTCCACTCCAAAAAAAGGTCTTCCCTTCTTTTTCTATTTTGATACTTGAAATATCGATATCTCTCTCAAGAAAAAGATCTAAATAATCCTGAGGAAAATCACCGCCCACTACGGAAACAATCGCGCTATCAACTTCAAATTGCGAGGCAGAAAGCCCTATGTAGGAAGCCGATCCGCCAAGAATTTTGTCAGTCTTTCCAAAAGGAGTTTCAACAGCATCAAATGCGACGGTTCCAACAATTACCAATTTACTCATAGGATATTTTAAAATTTTAAAGAGCAAAGTTACGTATTTTTTAGTCCTTATAAAACAATAAACTACGCTCTAATGACTTAATTTATTTACGCCCAAAATCGGCAGGAATTTCGCCCCAAGCCTTGGTTTCCCATTTGACAATAGTGGTGGTGTAAGTGTTGTTTGTTAGCCATAAAACAGCTCGATCTACAAGAGTAAATAAAGCCGTATTCGCGGCAGTGCGTTGCAGTTTGGTGTTGCATTGTTTTTTTTTGACCCAGCTCATGGCAGTCCTTGAATCTGTATAAAGAATTCGATCGCTGTTATTTTGTTTTAAAAATGCCAAACCATGTACAAGGGCTAAAAACTCCCCCACATTGTTTGTTCCATGTTGGTATGGGCCTTTACGAAATAATTCTTTTTTGGACTGAGTATCGACTCCTCGGTATTCCATTATGCCTGGGTTGCCACTAGAAGCGGCATCCACTGCAATAGAATTGTAATTCGGTTGACCAATAAGTTTCAATTGGGTTTCGGACAAAGCACTCGAAAATTTTTTGCTCTTGCCAATATAATCTTTATAATTTCCTTTCAGTGCGGTTTTTGCTAATTCAAATGTTGGAAATGATTTGTATTGTGCTCCTTCAAAATTTGTGATTTGTGATTTACAATCATCCCAGGTTTCAAAAACTCCCGTACGATGTCCTTTCCAAACCGTATAATATTTTTTTTTTGGTTTAGCCATTTTTAGAAAGTATCTGTTGAACAATTTCCGGGAAGTATCTCATTTCTAATTCATGAATTTTAGCAGCAACATCACTAGGAGTGTCTTTGGCGGTAATGGTACATTTTGCTTGAAAAATAATCGCCCCCTCGTCGTAATGCTCGTTCACATAATGAATTGTAATCCCCGATTCCGTCTCCCTGTTTTCAACCACAGCTTCGTGCACATACATCCCATACATGCCTTTTCCGCCATATTTTGGTAATAAAGCAGGGTGTACATTCACCACTTTGTTTTCATAGTTTTCTAATAAATGTTCCGGAAATTTCCATAAAAACCCAGCTAATACAATTAAGTCAAGGTTTTTTAAATTTTCAACTGCCCAATTAGAATCGTTCAGTTGGTGTTTATTAAACACCAGGCTTTGAACCCCCAACTTCTTGGCACGCTCTAAAACTAAGGCGTTTGGATTGTTTGAAAGAACCAAAACTACTTCAGCTTTCTTGTTATTTTGAAAATATGTAATGATATTTTCGGCATTCGATCCAGATCCAGAAGCAAAAATTGCAATTCGTTTCATTAAAAATTTTTTTGGGTGGGGATTGTTCAACAAAAAAAAGAATAATAATCCACATTGAGAAGTAAAACACTAACACATCGTCGATTTTAACACAAATAAGTGCACATTTTTAAACTAATTATGTTTTTTAATATAAAGTTTTTTACTTTTGCATCCTAATTTAAACTTAAAATTAAAGATTATGTCAGACATTGCATCAAGAGTAAAAGCGATTATCGTGGACAAATTGGGCGTTGATGAAAACGAAGTAGTAACAGAAGCTAGCTTCACAAACGACCTAGGCGCAGATTCGTTAGATACTGTAGAGCTAATAATGGAATTTGAAAAAGAATTCGACATTCAAATCCCAGATGACCAAGCAGAAAACATTGCTACTGTAGGTCAAGCTGTTTCATATATTGAAGCTGCAAAATAATACCTTTTAATTTTTTATGGAACTAAAGCGCGTTGTAGTAACAGGCTTGGGAGCTTTGACTCCCATAGGCAATAACAAAGACGCTTATTGGGAAGCCCTAATAAGTGGTACTAGTGGTTGTGCTCCTGTAACTTATTTTGATACCGAACATTTCAAAACAAAATTTGCTTGTGAATTAAAAAATTTCGATGTAACGGACTTCTTAAATCGTAAAGAAGCCCGAAAAATGGATCGGTTTGCGCAATATGCTATGGTAGCTTCTGACGAAGCTATCATAGATGCCAAACTAGATTTAGACACCTTAAACAAATTTAGAGTAGGTGTTATTTGGGGTGCTGGAATTGGCGGAATTGAAACCTTCCAAAACGAGGTAATGAACTTTGCCAATGGAAATGGAACCCCTAGATTTAATCCCTTTTTTATTCCTAAAATGATTGCAGATATTGCGCCTGGTAATATTTCTATCAAACATGGATTTATGGGGCCAAATTATACAACCGTATCTGCTTGTGCGTCCTCAGCTAATGCTATTTTTGACGCTTTAAATTTAATTCGTCTTGGACACTGTGACGTTATTGTTACTGGCGGAAGTGAAGCAACTGTAAACGAATCAGGAATGGGTGGGTTTAATGCAATGCATGCGTTATCTACAAGAAATGAAAGCCCAGAAACAGCTTCGAGGCCTTTTGATGCCACCAGAGATGGTTTTGTATTGGGCGAAGGAGCAGGAGCACTTGTTTTAGAGGATTATGACCACGCCAAGGCTAGAGGAGCTAAAATCTATGCAGAACTAATCGGAGGTGGACTCTCATCAGATGCCTACCACATGACAGCACCACATCCTGACGGAGTTGGCGTTATTGCAGTGATGAAAAACTGTTTGGAAAATGCAGGAATTAAACCAGAAGATGTCGATGCGATTAATACTCATGGAACTTCTACACCATTGGGAGATGTCGCTGAATTAAAAGCAATCTCAGAAGTTTTTGGAGCACATGCCAAAAACATAAATATAAATTCTACGAAATCCATGACTGGACACTTACTTGGTGCCGCTGGAGCAATTGAAGCTATTTCTGCTATTTTATCGATAGAGCATGGCATCGTTCCTCCAACAATCAACCACGTTACTCCAGATGAAAACATTGACCCAGAATTAAACCTTACCCTAAACAAGGCTCAAAAACGAGATGTTAAAATCGTGATGAGTAATACGTTTGGTTTTGGTGGTCATAACGCTTGTGTTGTGTTTAAGAAATTAGATTAACCTCTATTGATTTCTTTTCGAAACATATTCAAACCAAATTCTCCTAATAACACTTCATTAAAGGCTTCTTTAAGCCAAATTGTTGGATACACTCCTAAAAAATTATATTACTATATAAAAGCCTTTACACACGGCTCAACCAATCAAAAAGATTCTTTTGGAAACTCAATAAGCTATGAACGCTTAGAATATGTTGGGGATGCTGTATTAAGTGCTGTCATCGCTCATTATCTCTTTGAAAAAGTTCTTGATGGCAACGAAGGATATTTAACAAAAATGCGTTCAAAAATTGTCAGCAGAGAACATCTTAACGAAATCGGAAAAGAAATGGGGCTTTCATCTTTTTTACGTACAAAAATTCCCATCAGTCAGTTTGGGGATAACATTCATGGGAATTTGTTGGAATCCTTAATTGGAGCTGTTTTTTTGGATAAAGGATATGCCGTTTGTGAAAAATTTATTTACAAAAGGGTCATTACCCCTCATGTGGACATTGATCTTTTGGAAGGAAAAGTAATCAGCTACAAAAGCCTTATTATTGAATGGTGTCAAAAAGAAAAGAAACATTTTAATTTTGAAAACCAGAAAGATGCGGGACAAGACATTCTTCAACATTTTTCTGTAAAACTTCTTATTGACGGAAAAACTATTGCAAAAGCTCGCGCAACTTCTAAAAAGAAAGCAGAGGAAAAAGTCTCAAAACGCGCTTATTTTGCGTTGCAAGGAAAGATTGATAAGTCCTATTAATCAAAAACTCAGAAAAACTATAACGTTTTCGTAACAATTTAACTCTAAGAAGCATCAATACGAAGTCAATTATTGTGTGAATATCTTATATTTACAAAATGTTTATTAAGACACATGGCAGTACACAAACTTCTTGTTGATGATTTTGAAGATGCAAATTACTCGCTATTGGCTATCCATAGCGATATTGAAGACTATCGGTTGGCATACTTTTTAAACCAAAATTTGGCAATACGGTTGGTGCGCACAAAAGAAGATTTAGATTTCACAAATTCGACTGCTTCTTTTTCTGTTTTTGAATGGAATGATAACGCTTTACAAACATCGTGGCATCTCATTAAAAACAATTGCCTTGTAGAAAATAGTGTGCCTATTTCGACCGGCTTATTTGCAGAAAGTAACGATCATGCATGGACTGTACATTCCTTATTATCTGATCACGCTTCAGTTGATTATTTTTTAAAAATTGACAACGGTGGTGGAATTATAAATGAAAAAGAAGTCCTAAATACGATTCAAAATATATCCAAAATATCCACAGCTTATCGTGTGGATGTTTTACAACTAAAATCAAAAGAACATTTAATATTTAATTAATGTCACATAAAAGAAAAAAAACAAAAATAGTCGCGACTCTAGGCCCAGCAATAAGTTCAAAGGAAATGCTCCTAAAAATGGTTGCTGCTGGAGTTAATGTGTTTAGAATTAATTTTTCACATGCAGACTATGAAGATGTAAAAACTCGTATCAAAAACATTCGAGAGATCAATGAGGAACATGGTTACAATGCTTGCATTTTAGCAGATTTACAAGGACCTAAACTCCGTGTAGGCGTCATGAAAGATGATGTGGTTGTAAACCCAGGGGATGAAATTATATTTGCTACAGGCGAACGTTTTGAAGGTACTAAAGAACGCGTTTATATGACCTATGAACGTTTTCCTTTAGACACAAAACCAGGCGAACGTATTTTATTGGATGATGGGAAACTTCTTTTTGAAGTCATTTCTAGTAACCAAAAAGATGAGGTAAAGGCCAAAGTCATTCAAGGAGGTCCTTTGAAGTCAAAAAAAGGGGTTAACTTACCTAACACTGATATCTCACAGCCAGCACTTACCGAAAAAGATAAAGAAGATGCGATATTTGCAATTTCTCAAGAAGTGGATTGGATGGCACTTTCGTTTGTAAGACACCCCGAAGATTTAATGGAGTTGCAAGACTTAATCGCTGAACACAGTCCTTCTAAAATTCCAATTATCGCCAAAATAGAAAAACCAGAGGCGGTAGAAAATATTGATAAAATTGTGGCGTATTGTGATGGATTAATGGTTGCCAGAGGCGATTTGGGAGTTGAAATTCCAGCGCATCAAGTCCCCTTAATTCAAAAACAATTGGTTCTAAAAGCCAAGCAAGCGCGTATCCCAGTCATTATTGCGACCCAAATGATGGAGTCCATGATTAACAGCCTTACGCCTTCGCGTGCTGAAGTTAATGACGTTGCCAACTCGGTAATGGATGGTGCAGATGCCGTAATGCTTTCTGGTGAAACTTCTGTTGGACAATACCCTGTTCAAGTGATTGAAAAAATGTCAGATATTATAAAAACTGTCGAAAGTTCAGAGTTAATTAATGTGCCTCAGAATCCACCGCACATTCGCACAAAACGTTACATTACAAAGTCTATTTGCTATCATGCCGCAAATATGGCTAATGAAATTAACGCACGTGCCATTTCAACCTTAACAAACAGTGGATATACTGCTTTTCAGATTTCGGCTTGGCGTCCTGATGCTCATATTCTTGTGTTTTCATCGAACAAACGAATTATTTCTCAGTTGAATTTGCTGTGGGGAGTTCGTGCCTTTCATTATGACAAATTTTCGTCTACGGACCAAACGATTAATGATGTGAATGAAATTGCTTTTAATAAGGGATACGTTGAAAAAGACGATATGGTCATTAGTTTGGCGGCTATGCCAATGAAAGAAAAAGGGATGGTTAATACACTAAGAGTCACTGAAGTTAAGGACTACTCAAAAAAGTAAGTTGAGACTCCATATAAGAACTATCTAAACTAAAAACTGAAATAAATCAGGTTTTTCGTTTAGGTAGTCTCCATAAAAATTATATTCTTTCATTTTTGCAATCAAGGGCTCTAAATCGTGTTGAGATTTTAGCTCAATTCCCACCACTGCAACATCATTTTCTCTATTCACCTTTTTGGTGTATTCAAAGTGTGCGATGTCATCATTCGGTCCTAATATATCGACTACAAACTCTCGCAAAGCACCCGCACGTTGAGGGAACGTAACTATAAAGTAATGTTTTAGGTTTGAGTAGAGTAAAGCACGTTCTTTAATCTCCGCAGTTCGTGTAATATCATTATTGCCGCCACTGATAATACACACTACATTTTTTCCTTTTATTTCGTCTTTATATTCTTCCAAAGCAGATACACTTAATGCACCAGCGGGTTCGGCTATAATCGCTTCCTTATTATATAAATCTAAGATCGTTTGACACGCATTACCTTCATGAATCGTAATCATATCATGTAGGTTGCTCTTACAAATCGTAAAGTTTTTATCTCCAACACGCTTGACTGCTGCGCCATCTACAAAATTATCAATCGCTTCTAATTCTACAACTTCTCCTTTTTGAAACGCCATTTTCATGGAAGGAGCTCCTTCTGGCTCCACACCAATGATTTTAGTGTTTGGAGATAACTGTTTAAAAACCGTGGACAGCCCCGAAGCAAGTCCGCCTCCACCAACGGCTACAAATATATAATCAATGGGAGTCCCTGTTTGGTGGATCAATTCCAAGCCTAATGTTGCCTGACCCTCTATAACTTTTTCGTCGTTGAAAGGGTGTATGAATGTTTTCTGGCGTTCTGTACAATCTTTTATAGCGGCATTGTATGCATCGTCAAAACTGTCACCTATCAGAATGATTTTGACAAAGTGTTCCCCAAACATTTTGGCCCGCTCAATTTTTTGATTCGGGGTGGTGGACGGCATAAAAATAGTCCCCTGTATCTTTAATAGTTTACAGGACAATGCAACTCCCTGAGCGTGATTTCCTGCACTTGCACATACCACTCCGTTAGCAGCTTCTTGTTCAGTTAAAGAAGACATTTTATTATAAGCGCCTCTAATTTTATAGGATCGAACAACTTGCAAATCTTCGCGTTTAAAACTAATGTTACAATCGTACGTTGATGAATACTGCATGTTGGGGGTCAAAGGCGTAATATTGGCTACACCTTCTAGTTTTTTTGCAGCAGCTTCAACTGCTTCAATTGTTGGAAAATAAGGAGTCGTGTCGGACATTCGTTTTAGGCGTCTGTTTTTATAACTTTCATTGCGGTCATAGAGGCTCTTAATTTTGCTCCTACGACTTCTACTGGGTGATTTCTAATAATCGCATTAATTCTAATTAATTCTTGATTATCA
>JABAZA010000036.1 GCA_018608725.1 Flavobacteriaceae bacterium | reverse complement strand
TTGTCGGCGGGGTTTGTTTTATTCCATATCGCTTTTGGCACGACACCAAACATTGCGCCGCCATCGAGTTTAAAATTACCAACATTAATAGGGTATAATTTCATTTTAAGCTTTGTTTATGATTGCATTCAACCGAATACCAAAATCCAATAAAGCTTTAATTTCCTTGATACTTGCGATGCGTTCTTTGCTAAAAATCAGTAATCCATCCTTACTAGATTCGATATGATAGTAGGCATTGCTTTCAAAGAACCGTACAAGTTCGTCTGTGAAAAGGGTTCTAATTTCTTTCGTATTTTCTCCTCTTAAATAAAATCGTTTTGAAAAATCGGCATGGTTTTTAATGTCAATATCTCTGTAACCAGCCAATGCGTAAAACCGCTCCAACAAACCCTCTCGGTCCAATGTAAATACGGGAACATTTGGGGGTGTTTTAATATAAAGCATAGTAGATCTAACCACTTCTTTGGCGATAAATTCTCCCTCTGAAAATGTGACATCAAACAAACGACAGGGGTTGTTTTTCCCTGAAAGTTGATTAAAGATATATTCTACTTTTTTGGTTTTAAAATACATGAAGTTTTTTAAAAACGCACTATTTCTACGTTTCAAAGGGTCGTAAGTTAATTCAAAATCATTTGCAACAACCTCAAGGTTGTTTTGACGTTTCGTTTTGTTGTTAGCAATAATGTTTTGAAGCGGTAATAAACGTCTCAAAGCAAAAGGATGTTCCGATTTTGCGCCTAAAATATCCAATCCAATCACGCCAATATTGCCTCCTTTTTTAGTGAATAACTCCTGATAATCATGGACGTTTTCCATGACAGAATGGTCCACAAAACCACATAATGAAAAATCTAAAATCACATCGCTTTGCTCAGGAATGGCTTCGAGTTTGTTTTTGAGCATGTTGAAATTCAGGAAACTACAAAAGTGTTTTACACTAATAAAATAACTTCCATTTTCCTCTTTGAACATTAACACGTTTGGCTTGAGAATGTTTTTTATAAACAAACTAAGGCTTTTTGTAACAACAATATGAATAATAAATGTGGCAATTAGTCCTGCAATAATTCCGGAAATTAATCCTATTTTTAAGGTTACAAACAGGGTTGCAAAGAAGATAATGAGCTGTTCTTTTCCAATGGTAAAAATACGACGCACCACATCTGGAGAGGCCAGTTTATACCCTGTATATACAAGGATTGCCATTAAGGCAGTGAGTGGAATTCTTGTGAGCTCGGAACTAAAAAGAACAATAAATACAACCAAAAATAGCGCGTGAAATAAATTTGAAGATCGGTTGCTTCCGCCATTATTGACGTTTACTGAGCTCCTCGCAATTACGGTGACAACATTTAACCCTCCTAAAAACCCACTTACGACGGTGGCCAGTCCAAGCGCTTTAATGTCCTTATTGACGTTAGAGCGCCTTTTGCTGAGGTCTAATTTATCAACGGCTTTGATGCTTAATAAGGATTCAATACTCGCAATTAAAGTTAGCGCAATAACGCTTGACCAAAAGGGAAGCGTGCCTACCATTTCAAAATTTGGTGTTGGAACAGTTGTTATTATTTCTTGAATATTTGGAATCTTGGGAATCATATAGGCACCTGAAATAGGATTCGGTGCTTGCAGGACCAATTCATAATAATAACTAAAGCCAACCGAAATAATGACGATCCACATAGGTGCCGGAATCAATTGAAGGTATTTGTTTCGAATTTTAGAATAAAAAACCATAATCCCTAAGCTAAAAACTCCTGCCAAAGCAGCATAAATTAAGCTTTTATCTTGAAAATTTAGGACTGTGATTAGGGTATCAGGAATTTCCAATAAGTAGTCAATACCATTGTCTCTAACAATTTTATTTCCAAGCATGATGTGGAATTGCTTCCCTAAAATAATGAGTCCAATAGCTGCTAACATTCCCTGAATTGCGGAGGATGGAAAATAGTCTGCCAGTTTTCCCAATCGTAAAAACCCAAGGATGACCAAAATAATTCCAGAGCATATAATTGCAGCGTAAGTTGCGGTTAATCCTAGTGTTGTGATTGCCACCAAAACGACCCCTACCAAACCATTTCCAGGCCCAGAGATGGTTACAAAGCTCCCGCCTAAAATAGAGACAATAATCCCGCCAACAATCGCTGTGATGACCCCAGCAATTGGCGGGGCTTCACTAGCCATTGCTAAACCTAGGCCTAGAGGTAGCGCAATAAGGCTGACCACGAGACCAGAAAACATGTTTTTAGGCAAGGCTTTTACAAACCCAATAAATAAAGTTTCTTTTGTTCTCATTGTACAATTAATACATCGGTTGGTAATTCGGTTAAAATATGTTCAATATCGTGTGGGAATAAGCGGTCCCAAAACGTCATTTTCGAGGGAGCATTCATCACTAATAGATCTGCTCGCGCCACTTGTGCATAGTGCCCTATTGAATACCCTCGTTTCCCAAAAATAGGCTGGGATTTTATGGTTATATCTTTTGTATAATCTGCCGGGATAGAATCCAAAACTTTTTTGACCCGTGCTTCTTCTCTTAAACGCAATCGTTCTTTGATAATGGTTGATTTTCTGAGGGTTTTATCGTCATCCACTTTAACACTTACCTCTTCTTGATCAATTTCTTCAACCACAGTAATTTTACCAACCCCTAATTTGTGACCAACCAAAAAGGCTGTGTTCACGGTTTCTTTTGTTTTAGGATCTTTTAAACCATTGACAACAATGTGCTCACAAGGTACACGCTCTATGGAAGGGTTGATTAAAAGCAACACTGAGCAGCTTGCTTTTCGTGTAATTTTTCGAGCGATAGAACCAAGGTAGTATTTTAAAAAATTCTCCTTTTTGAGGGCTCCAATAATAAGGAGGTCTATGTTTTTTTCTAAGGTGG
>JABAZA010000060.1 GCA_018608725.1 Flavobacteriaceae bacterium | reverse complement strand
ATAATGCGGGAGAAAGTGCCATTAAAATGAGATTGAAACGCGCCAAAGAAAAACTATTAGGTGTTTATAATGTGGTAAATTGTCAAGCGTTAATTTAATCCTTATTTCTTTTTACGCCTATTGTAGTTTTTATCTCCTCTAGTCTTTGGTTTTTTATACTTTTTAGCAATAATAAATTTGTAAGAACCTCCTAAGTTTTCTTTTTTGTTTTTGTCTTTTTTCTCGTGGAAAGCAGGTCCTGGTGCATCCTCATCTTTTTGTTTATGAGGGTTATAAGGTTCTTTAAGTTGTGGACGCTCTTCCTCAATGAGATCTGTTGAAATTTCTACAACCTCAGGGATTTCTAAAGTTTTAATTTTCATTTGCATCAATGCTTCAATCGCATCTTTAGAATCGGTCTCATTAGCTTTAGAAAGCAAAAGACTCGTCCCTTTTCGTTTCGCCCGTCCTGTTCGACCGATACGGTGCATATAATTTTCTGGATACTCAGGAGTATCAAAATTAATTACATGTGATACATCATCAATATCCAATCCACGTGCCATGACATCCGTTGCCACCAAAATTCTATTAAAACCCTCTCTAAATTGTTCAATACTACGCAAACGGTAGTTCTGGGTTTTATTGGAATGAATCACACAACATTCTTCATTGAAAACTTCTTCAAGAGATTCAAAAAGACGGTCCGCCATGCGTTTGTTTGACACAAAAATAAGCACACGATAATATTCCTCGCGATCTTCCATTAAGAATCGAATCAAATTTACTTTTGTATAATAATTTGGAACGTCGTAACGAAATTGCATGATATTTTCGAGTGGAGTTCCCGAAATTGCCACTGAAATACGTTCAGGATTGATAAAGAAATCAGTAATCAAAGCATCAACATCTGAGGTCATCGTAGCCGAAAACATAATATTTTGCCGGCGTTCTGGTAACAAGTCAAAAATATTAATTAATTGGTGTCTAAAACCTAAGTCGAGCATGACATCGACTTCATCAATGACCAGTTTTTGAATGCTTTTAAGTTGTAAAACGCGACTCAATGCCAAGTCATAAAGGCGTCCAGGAGTTGCCACAAGGATATCAATTCCTTCTGCGATTTGTTGTTTTTGAGTATTGATGTTAGTTCCACCATAAACACCTAAAACACGATTGTTTGTATAAACGTTTAATTCATTTAAAGAGTCCACTACCTGAACGACAAGTTCTCTTGTAGGAACTAAAATCAAAATGCGAGGGTTTTCTTGTGTCGAATAGGGCAAATTCCTTACAAGAGGTAAGGAGTAAGCCAATGTTTTACCAGTTCCTGTTTGAGCAATTCCAACCACATCTTTTCCTGAACAAATCACACTAAAAGCCGCCTTCTGAATGGGTGTGGGTTCAATAAATCCTAAATCCTCAAGTGCATTACTCAGAGGAGTGGTTAATTTAAAGTCTTGAAATGATGCCATTGGAACTAATTTTGCATCAAAGGTAAGGTATTCTTGTAAAGTGATGATTTATTATTTAGAACTGATTAACTTTGTAATGAAAATTAACAGTCATTGCGAGATCATAAACAAATCACACTTCATTCGGTAGAAGGCTTTAAAACTCAGTTATTAGCTTGGGCACAACAATTTGAAGACATTGTTTGGCTGGATTCTAATCAGTACTTACAACCTCATAGTAGTTATGATTCTATCCTAGCTGTGGATGCTTTTACGGGCATTCAGACCGATTATGTCAATGGCTTCCAAAAACTAAAAGAATACCAATCCATCACCAATGATTGGATTTTCGGATACCTTTCCTATGATTTAAAAAATGATACGGAACCTCTGAGTTCACAAAACTTTGATGGACTCAACTTTCCAGACCTTTGTTTTTTTCAACCTAAAAGATTGTTTTTGTTTAGAGAAGATAAGTTAACAATTAGATATTTAAACGTTGTTTCTGATGAGGTTGATGCCGATCTTAAATCGATTGAAACATTTTCACTTCAAAACAATTCATCTCATAAAAATGACATTCAAATTGAATCTCGAATTTCTAAAAAACAGTACATAAACAAGGTTAGTACTCTATTGTCTCACATCCATCGTGGTGATATTTATGAGGCTAATTTTTGTCAAGAATTTTATGCACATGCAGAAATAAATTCTTTAGAAACGTATTTTAAGCTCAATAAGATTTCACAACCACCATTTGCAACTTTTCTTAAAACGGGGGATAAATATTTATTATCATCTTCTCCAGAACGCTATTTAAAAAAAGTAGGTTTAGAAATAATGTCTCAACCTATTAAAGGGACTACCAGACGTTCCGAGCATTTAGAAGAAGATGCAGACTTAAAAACGATTTTAGAAAGCGACCCAAAAGAGCGGAGTGAGAATATTATGATTGTAGATTTGGTAAGGAATGACCTTTCAAAGATTGCCCAAAAAGGAACGGTTAATGTAACAGAGCTCTGTCAAATCTATAGTTTCAAACAGGTTCACCACATGATTTCTACGGTACAAGCTAAGGCATTGCCAACTATTTTGCCAGTAGATATCATTGCTGCTACATTTCCGATGGGAAGTATGACAGGGGCTCCAAAAATTTCTGCTATGAAAATTATTGAGGCCCTTGAAGCTACCAAAAGAGGGCTTTATTCTGGAACAGTAGGCTACTTTACTCCAGAGGGAGATTTTGATTTTAATGTGGTGATTCGAAGTATATTGTACAACGCTTCGAAGTCTTATGTTTCATTTTCTGTTGGGAGTGCCATCACTTCAAAAAGTACTCCAGAAAATGAGTATGAAGAATGCCTTGTGAAAGCCAAAGCAATGCGTAGTGTTTTGGAGAATTAATTTGTATTTTTGTCTCATGTTAAAAGCCTTTCAAGACTTCTTAAATAACCGTTTTCCTTTTTTAAAGGATACTCCTTTGTTGCTTGCGGTTTC
>JABAZA010000021.1 GCA_018608725.1 Flavobacteriaceae bacterium | reverse complement strand
GTAAGGCAGTTAGGGTGAATTTACTTTCGAAATAATTAATTAAATTATAAAAACACCACAAACCTACTTAAAATTATGGAATTGAAAACAAAGATTGATGCATTGTCGTCAAAATACGAATCACTCAAAAATCGTATAAACACAGAAGAAGCCACAAAAACAGCTTTTGTATTACCGTTTATTAATGCACTTGGATATGACATTTTTAATCCTATAGAAGTTGTGCCAGAATTTACAGCAGATGTAGGGTTAAAAAAAGGTGAGAAAGTCGATTATGCAGTTATGCACAAAGGAGAACCTGCTATTATATTTGAATGTAAACATTGGACTGAAGATTTAAGTAATCATATAGGTCAGCTTTTTAGATATTTTTCTGTTGCAAAAGCAAAGTTTGGTGTTTTAACAAATGGTCATGAATACCGATTTTATACCGATTTGGTGTCTAAAAATGTAATGGATCAAAAACCGTTTCTATCATTTGATATTCAAAACATAATGGATAGCACTCTAAATGAAGTTTCTAAATTTCATAAATCCAACTTTGATGAGGATGTAATTTCAACAAATGCCACTTCTCTAAAATATATTAATGAAATAAAAAAGATATTCAAATCTGAATTATCTGAACCTAGTCCTGAATTCGCTAAGTTTTTTGCTTCTAAAATTGTATCTGGAACAATGAGAGCAAAAGTCGTCACAACTTTTAGCAAACTCATCCCCACTGCTTTAAAGCAAATAATGAATGAAGAAGTAAATGAACGACTTCAAAAAGCGATAACTAAAGAATCTGAAAAAATTGAACCGACAGAAACTGTTGAAGAAAGTAAGATTGTAACTACAAAAGAGGAGCTTGAATCTTTCGAGATTATCAAAGCTATTTTACGAAAAGATATTGGAATTGAAAAAATACATCATAGAGATACACAGAGCTATTTTGGTGTTCTTTATGACAACAATAATAGAAAACCTATTTGTAGATTGTTTTTAGATGGCAGGATAAAAAAAATTGAATTATTTGACCAGAACAAAACTTCTAGAAAAACTGAAATCAACACAATTGATAATATATATGATTTTTCAGAAGATTTATTGACAGTTGCAAATTACTACAAAAATGAAGATTTAAAATAACCCCTAAAACCTTACTTATTATGAAAAATCTATTAAAAATTACTTTTGCATTATTTTTATTTCTACTGTGTACTGATTGTAGCAATAGTGAAGAAACAAATCAAAAAGATATTTCTAAACTCACAGATGAAGAAGTATTTGCTTTAAAAACTTTTGAAATTTATGAGGAATTGTCAACCAAAGATATTCCAATAGAAGATATTAAATATCGCGTCTTTAAAGATTCAAATGGTTTTCTAACTGCAAAATTTGAATTAACAGGGCAAACAAAAAAAGAGTTGCAAATGGGTTCTTTTGTTAAAATACAATCTCGTGATGGTAATGAAGGAACAACTTGTGATTCGAAGTGGTCGTGTGGTAAAGCAATATATAATTGCCTAGAAAACGATCAAGATGCGCTGATTTCTGAAGGAGAATGTGCAGGGGTTCAATACTGTGTTACATGTCAGGATCCTCAGTAAAACAACTCCACTCCCAAACCTCTCTGATGTCGCGGCACAAAAAAATATAAGATTGCTCAAAGTTGGGAGATCTTGCGAACTACACCCCCATTTAATCAATCATTTCCAAAAACACCTGTTCCGAAATAATAGGCACTTTGAGGCTTTCGGCTTTTGTGCGTTTGCTAGGCCCCATATTGGCACCGGCTACCACATAAGAAGTTTTTGCTGAAATGGAACTCACCACCTTTCCACCGTTGGAATCAATAAGGGCTTTCAGCTCATCTCTAGAAACAGTTTCAAACACTCCAGACACCACAAAACGCAGGCCTTCTAACTGTGTGGTTTGGTTGGAGAGAGCTTCTTCAGACAGTTGCAATTGGAGGCCGTATAAGATCAAACGAGACACCAGTTGAACATTGGCTTCGGTCCTAAAAAAGTCCACCACACTTTCGGCTATTTTAATTCCAATTTCATCTACTTGTTCCAAATCTTCCAAAGTAGCTTTGGACAAGGCTTCAATCGATTTGTAATGTTTGGCGAGTTTTTTGGCAACCGTTTCTCCCACATACCGAATGCCCAATCCAAACAAGACACGTTCAAAAGGCACATCTTTAGAGGCTTGAACCCCCTTGACCAAATTGTCTGCACTTTTTTCTGCCATGCGATCCAAATGGATGATTTGATCGGTCGTTAGTTCGTAGAGGTCGGCATAATCACGGATCAAGCCTTCATGGACCAACAAAGCCACGGTTTCGCCTCCCAAGCCTTCAATATCCAAGGCTTTCCGAGAAATATAATGTTGAATACGACCAATGATTTGAGGGGTACACCCCACATCATTCGGACAATAATGCTGTGCCTCTCCTTCTTTTCGAACAAGGGGTGACTCACATTCTGGACAGGACGAAATATAAACGGTTTGAACACTCTCTGCTGGACGACGGTCCAAATCGACCCCCATAATTTTAGGAATAATTTCGCCCCCTTTTTCCACATAGACCCAATCGCCAATGCGCACATCTAATTTTTCAATTTGATCCGCATTGTGAAGTGAAGCACGTTTGACAATCGTTCCTGCCAATTCCACAGCTTGTAGATTGGCAACAGGCGTAATCGCTCCGGTTCTTCCCACCTGATACGAAATGTGCTCGAGGCGGGTAGAAACCTGTTCCGCTTTGAATTTATACGCCATCGCCCAACGGGGAGCTTTGGCAGTATAGCCCAACTCCGCTTGTTGAAACAAACTGTTAACTTTAATAACCACACCATCGGTTTCATAAGGCAATTCATGGCGGTGAGTATCCCAATAATTCACAAATTCTAAAACCCCATCAATGGAGTCGGTAAGTTTCGCAATTGCAGGAACTTTAAAGCCCCAAGAACGGGCTTTTTCGAGGTTTTCAAATTGAGTTTGAATGCTGGTGTTTTCTCCCACAATACTGTATAACAAACACTCCAAAGGGCGTTTGGCAACCTCAGCACTGTCTTGTAATTTTAAAC
>JABAZA010000056.1:8199-85376 GCA_018608725.1 Flavobacteriaceae bacterium | reverse complement strand
TACAAATTTACTTGGAACGCGAAAGATTAACATCGTTGAATCTTCGATTTCGCGCACAAACGGGGGTTCATTAAGCCTCCTATCGGAACTTTTCCAATACGGCATTCAAAAAAATAGAATCTAAAACTTCGGTTAAATTGCTTATGAAGATTTAGACTTGGGGTCTATCATCAATCAAATTTACACTAATTTCTGAACTATCAAAAAAAGCAACTCAAATTTTATAGATAAATCTAAAATTTTATGTTGTAAAACGATTTTTCTTATAGTATATTTGTAGCGTAAAACTAAAGTAAACACCATGTTTGATTTTGATCAGTATTTAGGATTTTTAGCATTTTTATCAATACTAACCTTAGGGTTTTGGTTGATGATTTTCTTATTGACCTTTGCCATCCCATATTGGGTGGTAGGCTCTGCTTTGGAACACTTTAAAGAAAAAAGAGCTGCTAAAAAAGCAAAAGCAGAAGCTGCTTAAGTTTATTTCCTCTAAATGAAATCAAAATCCAAAACCGTATGTTTTGGATTTTTTTTGTTGGTTATCCTTCAAAATCATTTCCAAAACCACCGCGTTGCGACTGTTTTTTCTTCTGGTTAAAACGATAGGTGAATGAGAGGTTGTAGGAGCGAACACGCCATCGGAAATAACTGTCACTGTAAAATGTAGGCGTTGTCGATTCTAAATTGCGACGTTGTGTGTTAAACAAATCATTAATATTAAATGAAAGTGATGCTTTTTCATTAAACAGGTCTTTACTAAATGCCATATTGGTCGAAAACCGCCCTTCTCGCTTGTTGACAGCGTCTATTCGTGGCCCATCATAACTCAAACGTGTTTGCCACTCTACCATTCCAGGTAAGGTGTATTTGTTATTCAAACGAACAAACCAAGCTAAGTTTTCAGAATCATAACTCAGGCCTTTATAACTCCCTCTAATGATTGATTGATAGAGGTTGAAATTTGCATTCATGTTCCACTTCTTAGAAGGTCTATAAGTCAATGTAAACTCAAACCCATAGCGGTCATTTTCTGCTAAATTGATAGGCCCACGTCGAATGACAGGGACACTCTGACCGTCTATTATAACTTCTTCTCCTGTATCTTCACTAACATAAGTAAAAACGTCGGTGGCGTGGTTAAAATACAGAGAAGTGTTGAGTGTTAAAACATCAAAACTGTTAAGGTAGCCGATGTCAAACCCATTCGAATAACTGGGGTTGATATTTGGATTCCCTTGAAATAAATTTGTTGCACTACTTCTTGAAGGAAATGGATTTAAAAATCGAGAGCGTGGTCTGCTAATGCGACGGTTGTAACCCAATGTCAAACTTTGGGTTTCAGAAAACTCATACCCTAAATTAATTGTAGGAAAGAGTCCTACATAATTATTGTTGTTATATTCATTGCTGCTGAGCTGTTGGATAGTGATCCGTGTCGATTCCAATCGCAAACCGAGTAAAAATGAAAATTTATCTTTTAGTTTGCTTCCATATTGAGAATAAAACGCATTGACATCCTCTTTATATACTAAGGTATTGCTCACATTGGTATCCAATACAAAGACGTCATTGTTGGCAAATTCTAATGTATAGTCAGTGGTGTTTTTACTAAAACGTCCGTTATAACCTGCTTCAAATCGACTGTGTTCTCCAATGGGAAGGGTAAAATCGGTTTGGAGCAACACACGTTCTTGATCTTCGATGGTTTGGACACGCTCGGCAGCGACCGAATTGTTGTAAATAATGGAATTTTCGTCTTCCGCATTGTTTTCAACTTGGAAATCTAAAGTCAAACGGTGGTCACTGTTACCATGAAATTGTTTATCAAAATTAATAGAAAATTGAGTGGTTTCATCGGTTTCAAATTCGGGATCATACCGCAAGGACTGATTGATGAGGTTGTTTGAGGCATCAAACGTTTCTGCTCTGTTAAAGGTTTCATTACTATTATCACTTTTACGAACCAAAAAAGCAGAGGTCAAAGAAGTGGTTGGGTTGATGTACCATTCGATCCCTGTATTGCTGTTAAATCCTTTTCGAATCCGCTCAAAAGTTCGGTATTCATTCCGAAATGTATTTGGCTCATCTTGAATGAGCAGTCCATCAGCGTCGTATTCAGTGTTGAAAAATTCGGTTTTTGTAGTAGAATTGCCTGGGCTATTTCTGTAAGAATAACCTGAAGTGTTAAAGATGTTTATATTTCCTGTTCGGTAATTAATATTTCCAGAAGCCCCTAATTGATCGGGATGTCCTGCATTTAAAATGACAGCACCATTTAATCCAAGGAGTTTGCTTCGTCTCAAAATAATATTCAGAATTCCGGCAGTCCCTTCGGCATCATAGCGTGCAGAGGGGGAGGTGATAATTTCTACTTTTTCGATCGCATCCGCTGGTAATTGTCGCAATGCATCCGTTGAATTCAATCCTACCAACCCAGAAGGTTTTCCGTTTATTAAAATCCGTACATTTTGATTCCCTCTTAACGCTACATTCCCTTCAATATCTACAGAAACAGAAGGAACATTGTCTAAAACATCACTCACGCTTCCGCCTCTTACAGTAAGGTCTTTTCCAACGTTGTATATTTTTTTATCCAACTTAATTTCAACCGTTGTTTTTTCAGCAATAATGTCAACAACTTCTAATGATTGCAGTTCTGCTTCCAGTTCAGTGATCCCAAAATTAACATCTTGAGTAATGTTATAATTGGATTTGATGCGTGTCATAAGTGAGAAGTACTCAAAAGAAATATCATAAATTCCTTTGGGGATTACAATGCTATAATTTCCTTTATTGTCTGTAACACCTCCTCCAACAATCCTATTTTCAATAGAACTATAAAAAGCGATGGTCGCATATTCGAGTGGGGACTGGCTTTCTCTTTCTAGAATGGTTCCAGAAACCACAAAAGAATCTAATCCACTTTGAGCCATCAAAGAACTATTAGATAAAATTAAAGCGAATAAAAATAAGAGACTTTTGTTCATCATTGGTTAAAACTTGTGCCCAAAAGTAACTTGCAAAATGGTTTGTTTTGGTTAATATTGTGTTAAATAAAAAGAGGGCAGCGAATGTCAAAGAATATCAAGAATTCTTTCTTTAGGGCGTCCAATAACGCCTTTATTTTTATGGATCACAATAGGGCGTTCTATGAGTTTTGGATGGGTTGCCATGGCCTTAATTAATTCTCTGTCTGACAATTCCTTACCTTTGAAATCTGACTTCCAAATCGCTTCATTTTTTCGCACAAGATCAATGGGTGCGATTCCCAAGATTGTAATGATTTGCTCGAGTTCTTTTTCATTCAGAGGGTTGGAAATATAGTCAATAACTTCATAGGGTAATTCAGACGCTTGAACGGTTTGAAGTCCTTCACGTGATTTGCGACAGCGGTTGTTGTGGTAAATTGTTATCATAAGGTCTCTGGTTTTTCTTTTTGCCCCATAAGCATTAGATAGGCTTTTAGGAAAGGAGTAATTTCTCCATTCATTACATTATCAACATTGCCAGTTTCTTCTGCCGTTCGTACATCTTTTACAAGTTTGTAGGGATGCATAACATAATTCCGGATTTGACTTCCCCATTCAATTTTCATTTTACCTGCTTCAATATCTTCGCGCTGTGCCAATTGTTTTTTGAGTTCAATTTCATACAATTGCGATTTTAGCATTTGCATTGCTCTTGATCGGTTGTCATGTTGTGAGCGTGTTTCAGAACATGAAATTTGAATCCCAGAAGGTTTGTGAGTTAATTGTACTTTTGTTTCAACCTTATTCACGTTTTGTCCCCCAGCGCCGCTCGAACGTGCCGTAGTAATTTCAATATCCGCTGGGTTGATATCGATTTCAATGGTATCGTCCACAAGCGGATAGACATAAACAGACGCAAAACTTGTATGCCGCTTGGCATTGCTATCAAAAGGAGAGATTCGCACCAAACGATGTACGCCGTTTTCTCCTTTAAGCCATCCAAAAGCAAAATCTCCCTCAATTTGAAGTGTCACGGTTTTGATTCCTGCCACATCGCCATCTTGAAGGTTGAGCTCTTTGATTTTAAAATTATTTTTCTCGGCATACATGATGTACATCCGCATGAGCATACTCGCCCAATCACAACTTTCGGTACCTCCAGCACCCGCAGTAATTTGTAATACAGCACTGAGTCCATCCCCGTCCTCAGAAAGCATATTTCTGAATTCAAGATCTTCTAAAAAATTGGAAGCAAGCTCAAATTGTGTTTCAACTTCTTCAGCTGTTGTTTCGCCCTCTTTATAAAAATCAAATAAAATTTCTAAATCTTCGGTGTAGGTTTGTGCTTTTTCGAAATCGCTTACCCATTTCTTATTGACTCGTAACGATTTCATGAGTAATTCAGCGGCCTTCGAATCGTTCCAAAAATCAGGCGAAAAGGTTTTTTCTTCTTCATTTTGAATTTCGATGCGTTTGGCATCTAAGTCAAAGATACCTCCTTAACGCTCCAAGGCGCTCAAAAAGATCTTTAATGTGATCGTGTGTTATCATAATTTTAATTCGAAATACAAAAATAGAATTTATAGCATAGAATTAAAATAATATGTAGTTTTATATCCAAAATAAATTGCATGCAAATAGATTTAAGAAGCGATACCGTTACAAGACCATCTAAAGGGATGTTGGACGCCATGATGACGGCCAAGCTAGGCGATGATGTTTACGCTGAAGATCCGACGATGAATGCCTTAGAAGACCGAGTTGCAACCCTTTTTGGAAAACCAAAAGCCTTGTTTTTTCCTTCTGGAACCATGGCAAATCAAACGGCTATTAAGCTTCATACACAACCTGGGGAGCAATTGATATGTGATAAGTATGCTCATGTTTACAATTATGAAGGTGGAGGCGTCTCTTTCAATAGTGGCGTGTCCTGTCAGCTTGTAGATGGACATCGTGGTATGATGACTGCAACACAAGTAGAAACCGCCATTAATCCGCCCGATTTTTATCACAGCCCATTAACTTCTTTAGTGACCTTGGAAAATACCACTAATAAAGGAGGAGGCGCTTGCTGGGATTTTGATGAAATTAAAAACATTCGTACGGTTTGTGATGCCCATGATTTAGGGTTTCATTTAGACGGTGCTCGTTTGTGGAATGCTCTCATTGCAAAATCTGAAACAGCACTTCAGTATGGGGCTGTATTTGATACGATTTCTGTATGTTTTAGCAAAGGATTGGGTGCCCCTGTGGGTTCTATGTTGGTTGGAGATGAAGCATTGATGAACAACGCCTTACGCATTCGAAAAATGTTGGGCGGTGGCATGCGTCAAATAGGATCGCTCGCAGCAGCAGCTTCCTATGCATTAGACCACCACTACGATCGCCTTAAAGAAGACCACCAAAAAGCGAAAGAAATTGCCGCAGTTTTGCAGCAATTGGAAGCTGTTGCAAGTGTTGAACCCGTAGAAACAAACATTGTCATTTTTAAATTAAACCCAAACTTTCCTGAAACCTTGTTCTTAGATAATTTAAAAGCACATGATATACTTGTAAGTGATATGGGAAGTGGTAAGTTGAGAATGGTGACGCATTTAGATTATACCGATGAAATGCACACTAATCTTTTAGAAATCTTAAGCAAATAATAATTTTTTTTGTAAGTTTAGAACCTCAAAACCCCTAATTTACTCCGTTATGAAACGCCAATTCTTATCTCTCATTTTAATAAGTTCACTTTTTTCTTGTGATACTAAGACTCAAAACTCAATGTCTGAATTACCAAACGCTCCATTAGCAAAACAAATTCCTAAAAATTTAACAATTCATGACGATGTACGTGTTGATGAATTTTATTGGTTAAACGATAGAGAAAATCCGGAAGTGATTGATTATCTCAACAAAGAAAATGATTATTATAATGCCCATACGACGCACACAAAGGAGTTTCAGACGTCTTTATTTGAAGAAATGAAGTCAAGAATCAAAGAAGATGACAGTTCTGTTCCTTATAAGTACAATGGGTATTGGTACATCACCAAATATGAAAAAGGGAAAGATTATCCCATCTACACTCGAAAAAAGGAAACCTTAGAAGCAGAGGAAGAACTTTTGTTTGATTGTAATGAAATGGCTAAAGATCATTCATATTTTAGATTGGTAGGGTTGAACATAAACCTCAATAATGATTTGGTTTCTTATGGCATAGACACCACAGGCAGACGTCAATACACATTGCATATTAAAGACCTTAAAACCAATACAGTTTTAAAGGATGAGATTTCAAATACGACAGGGGGGAGTACGTGGGCAAATGACAATAAAACTCTGTTTTATACAAAGAAAGATGAAACAACCTTACGATCGGAAGCAATTTACAAACACCGACTGAATACCGATCAAAAATCAGATGAATTAATTTATGAAGAAACTGATGATACTTTTGGAGTGAGCGTTTATAAAACCAAGTCTAAAAAATATCTAGTTATTGTGAGTTACAGCACCTTAACGACTGAATATCAAATTTTAAATGCCAACACTCCCGATGGTGATTTTAAAGTATTTCAACCCAGAACACGCGGTTTAGAGTATAGTATTTCACATTACGAAGATTCATTTTATATCGTTTCTAATGCCGATGGGGCTCAAAATTTTAAACTCTCTAAAACTTCTGAAACTCAAACTCAAAAAAAATACTGGAACGATGTAATTCCACACCGAGAAAATGTATTACTTGAAGACATCGAAATATTTAAAGACTTTTTGGTGGTTTCGGAACGTGAAAATGGCCTGAATCAAATCCACATAAAACGTTGGGATGGATCAGGCAGTTATTACCTTCCTTTTGAGAGTGAAACCTATACGGCTTATACCACCACTAATATTGATTTTGATACCAGCGTTTTAAGATATGGCTATCAGTCTTTAACAACTCCATCATCTATAATTGACTTCGATATGGTTATTAAGACAAAAACCATCAAAAAAGAACAAGAAGTATTAGGAGGTAAATTTAAAAAAGAAAACTACACTTCAGAACGCTTATGGGCAACGGCTGCGGATGGAACTCAAATCCCTATTTCATTGATACGCCATGTGGATACTGAAAAATCGTCCGAAACTCCATTGTTATTGTATGCGTATGGTTCGTACGGAAACACAATAGATCCTTATTTTTCAACGGTTCGACTGAGTCTATTAGATCGTGGTTTTATTTTTGCAATTGCTCATATTAGAGGGGGCGAATATTTGGGCCGTCAATGGTATGAAGATGGAAAATTATTTAACAAGAAAAATACCTTTTCAGATTTTGTAGATTGTTCAAAATATTTGATTGAAAATAAGTACACTTCTGCCAAGCATCAGTATGCTATGGGTGGCAGTGCAGGTGGTTTATTAATGGGAGCAGTTGTAAATTTAGCTCCTGAATTATACAATGGAGTGGTTGCTCAGGTTCCTTTTGTGGATGTGGTAACAACTATGTTGGACGATAGTATTCCGCTTACTACTGGAGAATATGATGAATGGGGGAACCCTAATGAAAAAGACTATTATGAGTACATGAAATCGTATTCGCCTTATGACAATGTTACCAATAAGCTCTACCCAAATATGTTAGTAACTACGGGACTTCACGATTCCCAAGTTCAATATTGGGAGCCAGCCAAATGGGTTGCACGCTTAAGATCTCAAAACAAAAACACATCTCAACTCTATCTTAAAACCAATATGGAGGCAGGTCATGGCGGTGCTTCTGGACGTTTTGAAGCCTTGAAAGAAGTGGCTGCGGAGTATGCTTTTTTATTAGATCTAGAATCCATTATAAAATAGGTTTGAAAAAAATAGTGTAAATTTGTCACACAAAAATCACAAATTTGGTAAATAAAGATAAATTGATATTTGATAATGTATTGGAGCTCGTTGGAAACACGCCTCTTGTGAAGTTAAGTACCATTTTGTCGGGTTCTCCGGGGACGTTTATAGCCAAATTAGAATGTTTCAATCCAGGGCAATCCTCTAAAGACCGTATTGCGCTTCATATTATTGAAGAGGCTGAAAAGAAAGGCATTCTAAAACCAGGAGATACGATTATTGAAACAACTTCTGGTAACACGGGTTTTAGTATTGCAATGGTCAGTATCATTAAAGGGTACAAATGTGTATTAGCGGTCAGTTCAAAATCATCTTTAGATAAAATTGACATGCTCAAGAGTATGGGAGCAAAAGTTTATGTATGCCCGGCACATGTAAATGCAGATGACCCCCGTTCCTATTACGAAGTCGCCAAACGTTTGCACAAAGAAATTAAAGGCTCAGTATATATAAACCAATATTTTAATAGTTTAAATACAGAGGCACATTACAAATCTACAGGGCCAGAGTTATGGCAGCAGACCCAAGGTAAGATTACGCATTTGGTTGCATGTAGCGGTACTGGTGGTACCATTTCAGGGGCTGCAAAATATTTAAAAGAACAAAATCCAGATATTAAAATCATAGGAGTAGATGCTTATGGTTCGGTTTTGAAAAAATACCACGAAACCAGAGAGTTTGATCCCAATGAAATATATCCCTACCGTATTGAAGGACTTGGGAAAAATTTAATTCCTACAGCTACCGATTTTGATTCAATCGATGAATTTATCAAGGTAACGGACGAAGAAAGTGCGCATACTGCTCGAGAGCTGGCGCAAACAGAAGGTTTGTTTGCAGGTTATACATCCGGAGCGGTTGTTCAGGCCGTAAAACAACTCAATCAAAAAGGTGCTTTTAAACCTACGGATGTTGTTGTTTTAATTTTCCCAGATCACGGATCAAGATACATGAGTAAAGTATTTAATGACCAATGGATGGAAAACCAAGGTTTTTTTGATAAAAGAAATGAAGTCGCTGCACAAGGCATTGAATTTATTAAGTAAATCACTCTCAAATTTCTAATACCAAATCATCAACACAATATTCGTTTCTGTTTAATTGCTTAAATTATTATGTATTAAGAATATTATTATATAGTTTTGTATCGCAAACTAACTAGGAATTATGATGAGAGATTTATTTGAAAAAATATATAAAGACAAAGGCCCTTTAGGTAAATGGGCAAGCCAAGCAGAAGGTTATTTTGTGTTTCCAAAACTGGAAGGTCAGATTTCCAACCGCATGAAATTTCAAGGTAAGGACGTCATCACATGGAGTATAAATGACTATTTAGGACTTGCAAATCATCCTGAAGTTAGAAAAGTCGATGCCGAAGCTGCCAATGATTACGGGGCTGCCTATCCAATGGGCGCTCGAATGATGTCTGGTCATACCTCACTACATGAACAATTACAAAACGAATTAGCAGAATTTGTAAGTAAAGAAGCGACTTATCTCTTAAATTTTGGTTATCAAGGAATCATGTCCACAATTGATGCGTTGGTTGGAAAGGATGATATTATTGTTTATGATGTGGATTCGCATGCTTGTATTATTGATGGGGTTCGGCTACACATGGGAAAACGTTTTACTTACAAACACAACGATATTGAAAGCTTAGAAAAAAACCTAGAACGTGCGACTAAAATGGCCGAACATACTGGTGGAGGTATTTTAGTGATTTCAGAAGGTGTTTTTGGAATGCGAGGCGAACAAGGGAAGCTAAAAGAAATTGCAGCATTAAAGGACAAATTTAATTTTAGATTTTTAGTTGATGATGCACATGGTTTTGGAACGCTTGGAAAAACGGGAGCAGGTGCAGGACAGGAACAAGGCGTTCAAGATGAGATTGATGTGTATTTTGCAACCTTTGCCAAATCAATGGCAAGTACAGGTGCTTTTATTGCTGCTGATCAAGAAATTATTGATTATTTAAAATATAACTTACGCTCACAAATGTTTGCAAAATCCTTGCAAATGCAGTTGGTAAAAGGCGCTCTTAAACGTTTGGATATGATTCGTACCATGCCTGAACTTAAAGAAAACCTTTGGAAGATTGTAAATGCATTGCAATCGGGATTACGCGAGAGAGGATTCGACCTAGGATCCACCCAAAGTTGTGTAACTCCTGTGTACTTAAAAGGAAGTATTCCTGAAGCGATGGCCTTGGTAAAAGACCTTCGTGAAAATTATGGAATTTTCTGTTCAATAGTAGTGTATCCTGTTATTCCTAAGGGCTTAATATTGCTGAGGTTAATACCAACCTCTATGCATACGTTAGAAGATGTGGACGAAACGTTAAAAGCATTTTCAGTGATTAGAGAACGCTTAGGAAAAGGAGTTTATAAGCGTCTTTCGGCTTCTGTTGCAGCTGCAATGGGTGAGTAGTTCTACAAATCTTTTCGATACGTACATCGTTTTTTAATCAATACAGGATTAAAATTGCGCCATAATTTTTGAACTGCTAAGTTATTTGCCAATTCTGGAGTTCTTCGACATTCTAGAATTCCTTTCTCTTTAAAAGTTTTATGAAATGCACTAAATAGGATGGAATGGACGCCCTTTTTTTGATATTCAGGATGGATGCCAATTAAATAAAAATTTATTTTTTTTGAGTTCTTAGCTTTTAAAATATGCAAAAACCCAAAAGGAAATAACTTACCTTTTGTTTTTTGTAAGGCTTCTGCAAAAGAAGGCATTACAACCCCAAAAGCAATTAATTCATCGGCCTCATTTACCACAAACTTAATGTATTCTGGGTTTATGAAGTTTAAAAACTTCTTCTTTAAAAATGCTTTTTGAATGTCTGTAATTGCCACAAATGACGACAAGGATGCATAACTTTCATTAAATAAATCAAACATTTTATCTGCATACGGCATCAGATCTTTTGTGCTCGTAAAATTTAAAGCCTTTAAGTTGTAACGCTCTTTAATAACCTTTTCAAGTAGATTAGAATTTTCAATTTCAATATCACTAAACTGATGTTTGTGTTCTAGGTATTCTTTTTCAACTTTGAAATTTAATTGATTTAAGTGCTCCACATAGTAGGGATGGTTGTACCAAGAAACCATGGTACCAATCTCGTCATAGCCATAGGTAAGAACACCTACCTTATCTAAGTTAGAAAACCCAATTGGCCCTTCCATATAGTTTAAGTTATTCGCTTTTCCAATGGACTCTACAGTGTCCAATAAAGCTTTTGTGACTTCTATGTCATCAATCATATCCATCCAGCCAAATCGAACTTTATTACTGCCTTTAGGTCCAATTTCTGTCCAATTAATAATGGCGGCAACACGCCCTACAATCGTATTGTTTTTATAAGCTAGAAACAATTGAGCATCCGCATTTTGGAGTACAGGGTTGGTGTTTTTATTAAATATTTTAATCTCTTCGCTAATGATTGGGGGAACCCAATACTTGGAGTCTTTATAGAGTGAAAAAGGGAATGTCACAAATTGTTTTATCTCCTTTTTGGAAACCGCTTCTTTAATGGTAATCATGCTGTTCTAGTCCTCTTCAAAATTAGTACTTCTCTTCTTCTTTTTTCTTTTATCTTCATTTTTGAAGCGCGATTTTCGTTTCTCTTGGTCTTTTGCAGAAGTCCCGTTATCAACGTTGTTTTTATCCTTATGGCGATCTAATCGGTACGATGCACCAAAACTTAAACTTAAAACGGATGGTGTGTTTTTGGTATTAAATGTCAAAGCCGTATCAAATTGTAAATTCTTATTCAGTAAATAACCGCCTCCAAATCGAAGCAAATTATCTGCGTAAAACTCACTTTTTATGCCTTGTGTTTCTCCAAAAACTACCCATTTTGGATTGAAGGAGTGTGTCAGTGTAAGAATGTAATGAAAATCTGTTTGGTCACTTCCAATGCGGTCCATTATAAAATTTGTAATAAAGACCCAACCTCCATTAAAATTGTTTTGTGTAATTAAACCTCCACGATAACTAAGTCCTTCAACAGTTGGAGCTGTATATGGATTGTCTTTAGTGTCATAATTCACACCAGCAATTACAGATACGGCGGGAATCAAACTACTCCATTTAAAACCTCTATTAGCATGGTAGCTATACAAGTTTGGTTTATTGTCTTTGTTTTTATGAGGGTCATACACCAAATATTTTGCTCCAATATTGAGGTTTTTAAAGTTTGCACGACCATACTCTACATCCACAATCGAGGAGGGATAGGTTTGTGTATCTTTTTGAAACGTCCCTTGGATATTTAATTCTAGAGCTTCTTTCCAAAAACCATAATGGGCTGCAAAATCAACCCCATATCCAGAAACTTCGTACTTTGGATAAAGTTCTCGTTTTTCTTTAATCATATACGGACCGACTTCAAACTGTAATACTTTGGTTCCCACAGAAAACGCACTTTGGGAGGCGCCTGGTCGATTCGAGTTTATAACATCGGTATATTGTGCTTGAGCAGTGCTGCATACACAACACAGAGCTATAAAAGTAATAAGTTTAGATAGAATTTTCATTTAAATAGACTTTTACCAAACCTACATATTTTTTTTTATACTTTTAATTAATTGTACTCTTTTTTCTTGTGTGTAATCATTTTATATAATAATTTATATAATATAAATAAGAATTGTATTTTTGAAAAAATAATCTACCTATGTTACAAACTGCGTCTTTTATTGGATTGCTAAAAACACTCCTCATTTTTGTTTTGGTTTATACCATTTTCAAATATCTGATGCGCCTATTGGCACCATTTATAGTGAAGTCGATTGCAAAAAAAGCAGAATCCCATTTTAGAAATCAATCGGCTCCAAAACCACCAACCCAAAAGGAAGGAGAGATTAGTATTGATAAAATGCCAAATTCTAAATCTTCAAATAACAATGTTGGAGAATATGTCGATTATGAAGAAATTGAATAAATAACAGTCCATATGAACCTGAGTTTAAAACAAATTGGCACCCATTTTTTAGTGATTTTAGGGTTTGCTCTTGTGGCTGTTTTATATTTCAATCCCGTTCTAAAAGGAAAAAAAATCTATCAAAGTGATATTGTCCAATACACAGGAATGGCCAAACAGCACATCGACTTTCGAAACGCTTATGACGCCGAATCCTATTGGACCAACAGTGCCTTTGGGGGCATGCCAACCTATCAACTCGGTGCTAAATACCCTCACAATTATATTAAGAAACTGGACTTAGCACTTCGTTTTTTACCCCGTCCAGCCGATTATCTCTTCTTATACTTTTTAGGATTCTACATCTTATTACTAGTTTTAAAAATCGATTATAAAATTGCTATTTTGGGAGCCCTCTCGTTCGGGTTTTCTACCTATTTGATTATCATTCTAGGAGTAGGACATAATGCCAAAGCCCATGCAATTGCCTATATGCCGCTAGTATTATCTGGAATTATTTTGACCTTCCAAAAACGCTATTATTTAGGGTTTATAATCACGGCACTAGCGTCTGGTTTAGAACTTGTGACCAACCACCCACAAATGACTTACTATTTAGGGTTTTTAATTATAATTTTAGGGATTACATATTTAGTACATGCAATCAAATCAAAAGAACTTCCCGCATTTTTTAAAGCTACTGCTGTTCTGTTTATAGCCGCTGTTTTTGCGTTTTCTATGAATGCCACTAATTTGATGGCCACTAGCGAATACGCCAAAGAAAGCACCCGCGGAAAGAGTGAATTGACAATCAACCCCGATGGCAGTCCTAAAGAGCAAACAACAGGATTGGATAAGGACTATATCACGCAATTTAGTTATGGTAAATTAGAAACATTTAATCTGTTCATTCCTCGATTTATGGGCGGAGGAAATAGAGAAGATATTGGAAAAGATTCGGAGACCTACAAGGCTTTCAGAGCTTTGGGAGCAACGCCTATACAAGCACTTCAGGAATCTAAACAAGCACCCATGTATTGGGGCGATCAACCTATTGTGGAAGCACCCGCTTACATTGGAGCCGTTGTGATTTTTCTTTTTGTGTTGGCATTGTTTCTATACCAAGGCCGTTTCAAATGGTGGTTAATTGCTGGTGTTTTGATGTCTTTGTTATTATCCTATGGAAAAAACCTATCGTTTCTCACTGATTTTTTTATTGACTATGTACCACTCTATAATAAGTTTAGAGCAGTGAGTTCCATTCAAGTCCTTTTAGAACTGTGTATCCCTTTGTTAGCTGCCTTAGGATTGGCGCAATTATTTCATAAAGATCGAAGCTCAAAAACGAAATTAGAGGCCTTAAAAAAGTCATTGGGAATTGTTGCAGGATTAACAGTAGTATTTTTAATTTTCAAAAACAGCTTATTTGATTTTGTTGGAAGCAGTGATGGACAATTTAAAGAATATTATGGAGCTTCTTTTGTAGAAGCTTTAAGGTTAGATCGCAGTGCTATTTTTACAGAAGATGCATTGCGAACTTTGTTATTGGTCTTAGCAGTTGGAGGATTGATTTTTATCTATCTCAAACAAAAAATTACTCAAAACACTACAATCGTTATTTTGGGACTCCTTCTTATTTTGGATCTGGTAGGGGTGGACCGTCGTTATGTGAATAATGACAATTTTGTTTCAGCACTAAAAGTAGATCGTCCGTATCAGGCAAGTACAATTGATAAAGAATTATTAAAAGACACCACAAATTTTAGAGTTCTTGATAGGTCTGATAATTCTACTAAATCGTCTTATTTTCACAACTCAATAGAAGGATATCATGCTGCAAAATTGCGTCGTTTTAAAGCGGTACAAGAATTTCATATCGACAAAACTAACTTTGAAGTTCTGAATATGCTCAATACCAAGTATATTATTTATCAAAATAAAGAAGGTGAAGTCCTGTATTTTGAAAATGAAAATACCAATGGAAATGCTTGGTTTGTAGATGCAATTGAATCATTTGAAACGCCAGATGAAGAAATTTTAGCGTTGGATAAAATAAATACAAAAACAACAGCAATAGCCAATGCTTCAGATTTGAAATCCAAACGTTTTGTGAAAGATTCCATGGCTTCAATTCAATTAGTTGATTATAAACTCAATCATTTGGTTTATGAAACCAAGACCACTGAAGATGGCTTTGCAGTATTTTCGGAGGTTTACTATAAGAATGGTTGGAACGCCACTATTGATGGTGTAGAAGTAAAACATTACAACGTAAACTATATCCTTCGTGGCTTAGAAATTCCTAAAGGGACGCATACCGTAGTATTTAAGTTTAACCCCTCCGTTGTGACAACAGGTTCAAATATTAGTTTAGTTAGTAGTATTTTATTGGTATTGCTAATTTTAGGTCAAGGAATTCTAATTTATAGAAAACCATCGTGAAAAAGGTACTCATCATTACGTATTATTGGCCGCCTGCTGGTGGGCCGGGTGTTCAACGTTGGTTGAAGTTCGTAAAATACTTACCCGATTTTGACATAGAACCCATTGTGTATTGTCCTGATGCACCCAATTATCCCCTTACAGATACTTCATTGGTATCGGAGCTGCGTTCTGATTTAACAGTTTTAAAAACTCCGATAAGCGAACCTTATAAATGGGCACATTTTTTTTCGAAGTCCAAAACATCGGATTTGTCTAAAGGACTCATTTCAAATCCCAAAAAACAATCTTTTATAGAAAAAGCACTCCTTTTTATCAGAGGTAATTTTTTCATTCCAGATGCACGTATTTCCTGGGTACGCCCTTCGGTTTCTTTTTTGTCGGAATACATTAAATCCCAGCAAATTGATACCATTGTCACCACCGGACCACCCCATAGTTTACATTTGATCGGTTTGCAGTTAAAACAAAAACATGCTCTTAAATGGGTGGCTGATTTTAGAGATCCTTGGACTCATATAGGATATCATAAAAAATTAAAACTTCGTTCTTTTGCACAAAAAAAACATAAAAACTTAGAAGCTGTTGTGCTTCAAAATGCAGATGAATTACTGGTAACAAGTCCAAAAACAAAAACACTATTTTTAGAGTTAACAACCCAACCAATAACGGTTCTCACGAATGGGTTTGATTTTCAAATCACAGACGACAGTTCCTTAGATTCTAAGTTCACCTTATCCCATATTGGATCCTTACTCGAAGGACGAAATCCTTTTGTTTTATGGAAGGTGTTATCAGACTTAATAAAAGAATCCGTAGATTTTGCGGCGGCGTTTCAGCTAAACCTTATTGGCTCTCTTAGTACAGAGGTATTAGAAACGATTCAAAGTTATGGGTTGGAGAGCTATATTTTTACCATTGGATATATTCCTCACAACGCTGTTTTAGACTATCAGAAAAAAACGCAACTGTTATTGCTTATTGAAGAAGATTCTAAGGAAACGGAATACATTATTCCCGGAAAATTATTTGAATACATGGGTTCTAAACGTCCTATAATCGCTATTGGGCCAAAGACTTCTGACATTGAGACCATTTTAAATCAAACACGGTCTGGGACTTATTTTAGATATGACGAAGCAGCAGCACTCCGCACACTTTTATTGCAGCATTTTGAAGCGTATAAAACTCAACAATTAAAAGTAGATTCAAAAGGATTAGAGGCTTACAGTCGTAAATCGTTGACTCAACAATTGGCTCAGAAACTTCGGAATTAAACATAAAAAACTCCGTAATGATATGGGATATTCAGCTACGGAGTTTTCAACTAACTAAACTATTATCTTCTTCGTTGTATAGACGTTTTCTTAGCACTTGTTCTTGGTGTTCTTTGTGCAATTGCTCTTGAATTTTTTGTTACCACTTTGTTGCTTTTTACCACATTTGGCGTATTTGTTCGCACTCTCTGGTTAGAACTTGCAACTCTATTATTAGATCGGTTTGTTGTTGACCGCGTAGTCGATCGTGATGTTTGGCGGTTCTCAGAGCGTGAAGTGTTGTTTACTGTTCTTCTTGTTTCGCCTCTGGTTCTATAGCGGTCACTATGGTTCGATCGGGTGCTAGCTACCCTATTTGGACCCCGTCGATTTCTATATACAATTGGACGGCGGTTGTTTCTGTACGGTCTTTCGTAATAATATCTTACAGGTGTATAATGTCTTCTGTAAGGAGTATTGAAAACTACAGAATACTGAATGTTTGGAACACTGTAATAAGAATACCAAACGCTAGGCGTATAATAACGGTTGATGCGATTCACATAACCAATACAGTGTGAGTTGTTATAGCGATTGTAGTGAATTTGCATGTTGCCAATCCAAGATACACGACCTCTGTGGTCATAATTTATACGTACACTTCCTGCTTGACTGATTCGTCCGTAATAATCATAATAAATAGGGGTGTTTTCAATTTGAATTACCGCCCCATAGTTGTCATACTGAATGTAAGCACTGTAATCATAGCCTGTATTAAAGCTGATATTTAGTCCATTATGATTTGAAAATTGAACAAAATTTTGACGCTGTCTTAATACATTAAAATCAAATTGTCCATCGTGAAAAATGGCAAATTCAATTCCTTGTTCATTAAATACGAAAGAATTATTAGTTCTCAAATGATTTGGAACTGTAGAGGCTGCTAGGGTTCCAAAAAAGGTTAAAGTAACGAGTGTTAAAAATAATTTTTTCATAATACAGCGTTTTAAAAGTTAATATAACTCTGTATTACCAAACAGTATGCCAAGAATTGGAGCTGATTTTTAATTAATTGAAAGTAAGCTAGTTAAACTTAAAAATTAAGTCAATTTACTTTTAAGAAACTCAGCAGTAGAAGATTTTTTTGATTTGGCAACAAACTCAGGAGTCCCTTCTGCTAATAATTTCCCTCCGTTTGCACCGCCTTCAGGACCTAAATCAATCACATGATCGGCACATTTGATTAGGTCTAAATTGTGTTCGACCACCAATACAGAATGCCCTTTGTCTATCAGTGCATTGAAGGATTTGAGTAGTTTTTTAATGTCATGAAAATGCAGTCCGGTTGTTGGTTCATCAAAAATAAACAAACCTGTTTCTGCTTTCGATCCTTTCCCTAAAAAGGAGGCTAGCTTTATACGTTGTGCTTCACCACCCGAAAGGGTTGAAGAGCTTTGCCCAAGTGTCACATACCCCAGACCAACATCTTGAAGTGGTTGGAGTTTTGTTTTGATTTTAGTCACTTTATGTGTTTCAAAAAAAGCGATTGCATCATCAATAGTCATATTTAAAACGTCATCAATTGTTTTGTTATGAAACTTAATTTCTAACACTTGTTTTTTAAAGCGTTTTCCATCACAAGCATCACAAAGCAATTGGACGTCTGCCATGAATTGCATTTCAATAGTGACTGTTCCTTCTCCTTTACAAGTCTCACAACGTCCTCCGTCAACATTAAATGAAAAATGTTTGGGTTGGTAATTTCTTAAAAGGCTTAACTTTTGTTTGGCGAACAACGCCCGAATATCGTCATAGGCTTTGATATAGGTCACAGGATTGGAACGTGAAGAACGTCCAATTGGGTTTTGATCTACAAATTCAATGAATTTAACGGTACTAAAATTGCCTTCTATACTTGTGAATTCACCTGCTTTTTCGCCATATCCTCCAATGGATTTAAGCAAGGCTGGAAATACAATTTGTCTGACAAGCGTACTTTTTCCACTTCCAGAAACACCGGTCACAACTGTGAGCATGTTTAACGGAATTGTGACATCGATATTTTTTAAATTATGTTCTCGAGCTCCTTTGATGGTTACACTATATTTTGACGTTCTCCGTTTTTTGGGAACTTCAATTTCTAGAGATCCATTGAGATATTGTGCCGTCAAAGTATTGCTTTTTAAAAGTGTTTTATAACTCCCACTCGCCATGACTTCACCACCAAAGGTTCCTGCTTCGGGACCAATATCGATGATATAATCGGCAGCAGCCATAATGCCTTCATCGTGTTCCACTACAATCACCGTATTTCCTAAATCTCGCAATGCATTCAATACATTGATAAGGCGTTCGGTATCTTTAGAATGGAGTCCAATACTTGGTTCATCCAAAATATACATAGACCCCACAAGGCTGCTTCCGAGTGAGGTTGCCAGGTTGATGCGTTGACTTTCGCCCCCAGACAGGGTGTTTGACCTTCTATTTAAGGTCAAATAGTCCAATCCAACATTGGCTAAAAATTCAAGGCGGTTATTAATTTCTTTGAGAAGACGTTTGGCAATTTCTAGTTCTTTCGCATCCAGTTTTAAGGATTTGAAAAATGCTCTTAAATCTTTGAGGGATAATTCAACCAAATCCGTAATTGAAGCGCTACCAACTTTCACAAAATTAGCTTCTTCTCGCAAGCGTTTCCCCTGACAACTTCCGCATTTTGTCTTTCCGCGATAGCGCGATAGCATTACACGGTTTTGAACTTTATAGGCTTTGGATTCCAATTCTTCAAAAAAGGCATTGAGTCCTGTAAAATGAGAGTTTCCATCCCATAATAACTGTTGGTGTTTGGCTTCCAATTCAAAGTAAGGTTTATGAATTGGAAAGTCAAATTTATGACTGTTATTCACGAGTTGATCTCTGTAATATTTCATGCTTTCACCACGCCAAGGAAACACGGCATTCTCATAAATCGAAAGAGAGGTGTTTGGAACGACTAGACTTGCATCGATACCAATGATGTCACCATAGCCTTCGCATTTGGGACAGGCACCGTATGGATTGTTAAAGCTGAAGAGATGCGTACTGGGTTCTAAAAATTTTTGACCCTCAAGTTCAAATGAATTGCTAAATTCACGTGTTTTAGAATTTTCTAATTTTTCAATTATACAGCGTCCTTTTCCTTCAAAAAACGCCATTTCAATTGCATCTGCCAAACGGTTATAAAAATCGTCATCGTCTTTAAGAATAATACGATCAACCACCAGATGGAGTGTTGTGGGCAGTTTTTTAAAATTTTCAATTTGTTCAATACGTTCCACAGCATCTCCAACCTTAATTCGTGCGAATCCTTGGTGTTGAAGCGCTTGAAGTTTATTTTCCATCGTTCGACCTTCTTCCAAATGGATGGGAGCAAGGAGGAGCAATTTATCGCCTGTTTTGAGTGTTTTAATGTAATTAATGACATCGCTGGTGGTATCTTTTCGCACGACATTGTTGGAAGTTGGAGAGTAGGTTTTTCCGATACGCGCAAAAAGTAATTTTAAATAATCATAAATTTCGGTGGTGGTTCCAACTGTAGATCGCGGGTTGGTGGAATTGACCTTTTGTTCAATAGCAATGGCAGGTGCAATGCCTTTTATATAATCGACGTTTGGTTTGTGGAGACGCCCCAAAAATTGTCGGGCATAACTCGACAAACTTTCTACATACCGCCGTTGTCCTTCGGCATACAAGGTATCAAATGCCAAACTCGATTTTCCAGAACCAGAAAGTCCAGTAATCACTACCAATTTGTGGCGTGGAATTGCAACATCTATATCCTTTAGATTGTGCAATTTTGCACCCTTAATTAGAATGTGCTCTTTTGGACTTAATTTTGAAAGGTCTTGTGGCATTTAGTACGTTAAAATTTGATTGCAAAGATACCATTAATATAAAAAACATTATAGCGGTCTTGGGTCTTCTTAAGGATAAAAACTAAAATAAATTTGTAAAATTACTTAGATTGTTGTTATTTTGATTTTCAAACTAATAAATAAACGCTTATAGAATAATATTACTTTTTATATTTTTTAACCAAGTACATTTTAAATGTACTTCTAAAAGTAATGTTATGAATTCTCAATCTATTAGCGATGCTACTCTCGTAAGTCAATACATTCAAGGTGATGAACCCTCACTATCAATTCTCATAAAACGCCATCAACAACGGTTGTATAGTTTTATATATTCTAAGGTTTATGACCGTGATGTGACTGAAGATGTATTTCAAGATACCTTTATAAAAGTCATACGAACCCTCAAACGTGGCAATTACAATGAAGAAGGTAAGTTTTTACCTTGGGTGATGCGAATTGCTCACAACTTAGTGATCGATCATTTCAGAAAAAATAACCGCATGCCTAAATTTAATAACAGCGGCGATTTTGACATCTTTTCGGTGCTGAGTGATGGTGCCCTGAATGCGGAAGGAGAATTGGTGAAATCTCAAATTGTTCATGATGTTAGAGCGATGGTAGAAGAGTTACCAGAAGAACAAAAATCGGTGCTCGTGATGCGTATGTATAACGATATGAGTTTCAAGGAAATTTCTGAAAATACGGGGGTGAGTATCAATACGGCTTTGGGACGGATGCGGTATGCCCTGATTAATCTTCGTAAATTAATTGAAAAACACAATATTGTTTTGACAAATTAATGGCCAGATGAAATAAATTAGATGTTTTGTCGTTGTAGTAGTAACTAACTAACAATGACAGGCTAATGGCAAAACTTTACATTGAAAATCCATCGGATTCCAACACCTTAAAACCTAAAACTGAAACCATCAATTTTCTTTTGAATTACTCAAAAGCCTTGAATGTTTCTGTGTATAAAGGACATAAATTTGAATCTCTGATTAATTAGAATACGGCTTTATAAACCTATACAATAGTTACAAACGTGTGCTAACGGTTCTATTTATAATACTGGTCAATAACAGACTTTCGTCCAATGGTTTTGGTAATGATGTCTGCGTCTAAATTCCAGCCACGGGCAGGGGAGTACTCCCGGCCATACCAAATGATTTGCAAGTGCAAATCGTTCCATAATTCTTTTGGAAACAAGCGTTTGGCATCTTTTTCAGTTTGTGTCACATTTTTACCATTCGACAAGTTCCAGCGGTACATAAGGCGATGAATGTGTGTATCCACAGGAAATGCAGGCACACCAAACGCCTGTGCCATAACTACACTAGCGGTTTTATGTCCTACGGCAGGTAGGGCTTCTAAAGCACTAAAACTTTGTGGTACCTGTCCGTTGTGGGAGTCTATCAGAATCTGTGACAGTCCATGAATCCCTTTACTCTTCATGGGTGACAACCCACAAGGCCGTATGATGGCTTTGATTTCTTCTACAGACATTTTTACCATGTCATAAGGGTTATCAGCCTTGGCAAACAGAAGAGGAGTAATTTGATTCACACGCACATCTGTACATTGTGCCGATAACAATACAGCAATTAAAAGGGTGTACGGATCCTTATGATCTAGGGGGATAGGGATCTCAGGATAAAAATCTTTTAAGGTTTTTATAACAAAATTTACCTTCTCAGTTTTTGTCATTCGTTTATCTTTGTTGTATTAATCAAAGATACTAATTATGACTACATTACAAATAGGCGATGCCGCTCCAAATTTTCAATCTTTAGACGAGGCCGGAAACGCCGTTTCTTTAGCCGATTACAAAGGAAAAAAACTGGTGTTATTTTTCTATCCAAAAGCCAGTACTCCTGGATGCACCGTTGAAGCCTGTAATTTAAGTGATAATTACAGTCGTTTTACAGCCCAAGGATATGATATTTTGGGGGTAAGTGCAGACAGTGCTAAACGCCAGTCTAATTTTAAAGAAAAATACGGATTTCCTTATCCATTACTCGCGGATGAAGATAAAACAGTCATTAATGCCTTTGGTGTTTGGGGTCCTAAGAAATTCATGGGCAAAGAATATGATGGCATTCATCGTACTACATTTGTGATTGATGAAGCGGGAGTCATTGAAGACATCATCCTAAAAGTTAAAACGAAAGAACATACGGATCAGATTTTGAAATAAAAAAAGCGACCTGTTGGTCGCTTTTTTTTATGAGTTTATGGGACACAATTACCCTTCATACCCAAATAATTTTTGTTTTTTGATGATATCAGAAACTCCTTCTGGAAGCATTTCTTCCCAACCCTGTTCCGCATTTGAAATCATTTTTAAAACTTTCCTTGAGAAAATATTCAGAATTTCAGGATCATAATTTTTAATATCAACGAGTTTCCCATTGTATTTAAAATATTTGTAGAGTTCCTTCATACGTGGATGCACCTTCAAGTCTTCACTAGTGGTCATGGTTTTATTTTCCGTTAACATTGGGTATAAATAGATTTTGAGATCTTTGTTAAAGAGTTTTCCAAAGGCTTCCAAAATTCCTCCACTTAGGTGGCGGTAATATTTCTCATCAAAAATATCAATTAAGTTATTGATTCCCATGGATAAGCCCATACGGTTTTTGGTATAGAGATTAAAGTACTCAACAAGTTTATAATATTCTTGGAAATTAGAGATGAGTACCGTTTGTCCGAGAGAACACAACAAGCGTGCTCGGTCCATAAAGTCTTGTTCGTCAATTTCTCCTCCAGATGCTCTTAGGTTGGATAAGGTAATCTCAAATATAACTTGAGTATTTTCTTTTTTAACTTTGTTTTCGCTCAAAAAGAGTTGATAGGATTGTTCATACATATCCATATTTACTTTCGTCACCGGTCGAAAACTTCCTCGAAACGCTAATATATTTTTTTTGTACAACACACGTGCCGGTAAAACATTGTTTCCATCGGGAGCAAACATAACCGCATCCGTCATTCCGTTTTTTAAAAGCTGTAAGCTCATCAATCGGTTATCTACCTCCTGAAAAGAAGGTCCAGAAAAATTAATAGTATCAATTTCTAACTGATCTTTATCAATGTGATCGTATAAATAACGCAATAATTTTTTTGGTTGATTGTATTTGTAAAACGCTCCATAAATGAGGTTGGTTCCTAGTTTTCCAAGTGTTTCTTGTTGCAAGCGAGCATCTGTTTCTTTAAATCGAATATGGAGTGTAATTTCATTGTATTGTTTTTGGTTGGAATCAACTTGATAGCGTATTCCAACCCATCCATGTCCTTTAAAACGTTTCGCAAAATCAATAGTAGCGACGGTATTCGCGTAGCTAAAAAACATTTTATTTGGATATTCTTCTCGAGAAAGACGATTTTCAATGAGTTTAACTTCGTGAGATAACATTTTTTTCAATCGATCTTCTGTTACATATCGATTCTCTTGTTCAGTGCCATAGATCGCATCGCTAAAAGATTTGTCATAAGCAGACATGGCTTTTGCAATGGTTCCTGAAGCCCCTCCAGCTCTAAAAAAATGTCTTACAGTTTCTTGTCCAGCACCAATTTCCGCAAAAGTTCCGTAAATATTTTCATTTAAATTGATTCTTAAAGCTTTGTCTTTTAGTGAAGGAATGCTTTCAATTACAGCATCCCCTTTAAGCGTTATTTCCATCTTTAAAATTAACGGGGTTACCACACAAAGGTATCACTTTAGAATAGCTTACAAAAAAAATAGCCTATTTTTGTTGAAATTAATCATTCATTGAGAATTACATTTTTAGGCACCGGAACTTCGCAGGGGATTCCAATTATTGGAAGTACTCACCCTGTATGTCTAAGTGAAGACCCTAAAGACAAGCGTCTTAGAGTGTCTGCACTCGTTCAGTGGGACGATTTTACAATCCTAATTGATTGTGGTCCAGATTTTAGACAGCAGCTTTTACGTACCGATTGCACTAAGATAGATGCTGTTCTTTTTACTCATGAACACAGTGATCATACCGCAGGGTTGGACGACTTAAGACCATTTTTTTATAGACAGGGCGCACTTGATGTGTATGCTCATGAACGGGTCTTAAAATCGCTTCATAAACGTTTTGATTATATTTTTGCAACCGAAAACAAATACCCTGGTGTACTGACTTTAAATGCACATCCAATTACGGATATTCCTTTTACTGTTGGACCCACGTTAGTTCAGCCTATTAATGTGCTCCATAATTCACTGCCTATTTTTGGATTTCGAATGGATGCCTTTGCCTATATAACCGATGCAAAAACAGTTTCAGATCCTGAAGTTGAAAAACTACAAAACTTAGACGTTTTGGTTATTAATGCCTTACGAATTGAGCCTCATGTCTCTCATTTTAACCTTGATGAAGCCTTGGCGTTTATCAAACGTGTAAATCCAAAAAAAGCTTTTTTGACGCATCTGAGTCATCATTTAGGGTTTCATAAAGACCTAGAAAAAAGTTTGCCTGCAAATGTTCATCTCGCTTACGATCAACTACAAATATCTCTCTAAAATGAAAGGAAAAATATACCTTTACTTATTTCTGTTTTCTATCCTAGTCAATGTGTTCCAGTATATGAACTCTAAAAGTATTATTGATAAATATGAAAAAGATATCAAAAAATTTAAATCTAAAATTGAAGTGTTAGAGCTTTCAAAATCAGAAATTTACCTTGAGGAATCTGATGAAACCGCAACAGAATTATCTCCTGAATAAACAGTGTTATAGGAGTGCTAAATTTTAGTTGAAATCCAATCTCTTAACTCATAGAAATTTTGCGGAGCAACGCCATGTCCCACAGGAAATTCACTGTAGGTGTGTTGGATGTTTAAAGACTTTAAAAACACCGGTGTTTGTCGTGCCCAGTCGATTGGAATTACCTGATCGACAGTGCCATGAGAACAATAGAAATTTAAATTTGAAAAATCTAATTCCTCTAAATTATCAGGGAGAATGTCATGATTAACATAACCACTTAAGCCAATAATGTTTTTAATTTTAGTGGGATGATTCAAAGCGGTTGCCATTCCTAAAATGGTTCCTTGACTGAAGCCCAATAGCGTCACATTATTTTGATCGACAGGATAGTGTTTACAAGCTTTGTCAATACAATCCATCAAAAGTTTCATTGAAGATTTTGCCTGATCGTTGTCATTCCATTTATTTTGTTCTGCATCAAAATTAATCGCATACCAAGCATTTCCACTCGGTTGGAGTGGGTAAGGAGCTCTAATGGAGATGATGAACAATTCTTCTGGAAGTTCAGTCGCAAACGAAAACAAATCATTTTCATCACTGCCATACCCATGAAGCATCACCAATAAGGGGGCGTTTTCTTTGAGTGTGGATGGTCTGGTTACATGAATTAACGGAAGCTGAGCACTCATTTTATTTAATGTTTTTAAAAGCCGTTTGATAGAGGTTTCCAACTAGGGGAACAGGAATCATATTGCCCGATAATGCCGTTGAAAACCCATAGATAAATAGAATTCCAAATGCCATCCAAAATGAACCCGTAATTTGCCAACTATCAAAGTATCCTATAGGATAGCCTAGTGCCATAAAAGACAGCCATAACCCTAAGGATTGACGGATATGAAAATAAGCAAATTGACTTTTTTTATCTGAATTAGTGAAGTAGGCAATCAAAACTCCTAGGAGATAAAAATAACTTATAACTGCGCTACCTTTTCCAGATTTAATATCGTTATTATCGATCATTTAAAGCGGTATTGAAGTGGTGTTATTAGCAATAATGCCGTAAACCGTTCCTTTTAATTTTGAACCTAAAAAGAGTGAGTTTTTGGATTTTGAATGCAGGTGTTTTTCTTCAAAAACATACTTTTTTGAAGGGTTGAATAAACTCAACTGTGCAGCGTTTCCAATGGCGACACTCTGTGAATTTAAACCAAAGCGTTCTTTTCCTTTTGTAAGTAATTGTACGGCCTTTTTGGTTGTGAATAAGGTATTTAATGCTCCAAAAGCACTTTCCAGTCCAACAGTGCCGTTTTTGGCATAATCAAATTCAATTTTTTTGTACTCAATATCAATTGGGTTATGATCGGAAGTGACCATGTCTATCGTCCCATCTTTAAGTCCCGCAATAAGAGCTTGTATATCGGTTGGCGTTCGCAAAGGAGGGTTGACTTTAAAGTTGGTATCAAAGTCATTTAAACTCTCGTCAGTAAATATCAAATTGTGGATCGCGACACTACAACTGACGTCTAATTTTTTTGCTTTTGCTTCGCGAATTAAAGCAACTGATTTTGCAGTCGAAACTGTTGGAATGTGGAGTTTTCCTTCGCTATATTCTAAGAGAAATAAATCACGTGCAATTTGTAGCTCTTCTGCCAGTGGCGGCAATCCTTTGAGCCCCATTCGTGTACTCGTGATATTTTCATTCATCACTCCATTTTTAGCTACTCTGTGTTCGTGTGGAAACGAGTGAACTAAGCCGTCAAAACTTGAAGTATATTGCAAAGCAATTTTGAGCAGGTTTGGATTTTCAATGGATTTTTTATAATCTCCAAATGCAATACTTCCAGCAGATTTCATATCAAATAATTCAGCAAGGTCTATACCTTTACTCCCCTTGGTGAGGGCGCCAATAGGGTGGAGGCTGGTTGCAGAATGCGCTGCTTTTGATTTTACAAATGAAATGTCGGAGTGAGAGTCAATCACGGGGTTTGTATTTGCGTTAAGGGCAATATCTGTAAACCCTGATGCCGCAGCCACTTCTAATCCATTTGCAATTGTTTCACGTTCTTCATAACCGGGCTCTCCAAATGAGACACTGCTATCAAACCAACCACTAGAGACATGGAGGTTTTCTAAAGAAATTACAGGATATTTGTTTGGATTTTTGAGAGATTTAGCAATTTGAGTAATGAAACCGTTTTCAACTAATATGTCTTGAGTTTGATTGTGGAAATCACTTTTTTCATCAAGAATGGTAGCTGATTTTATAAGTACGTTCATTTAAAATATTTTAAGATGAGCATTTCAAAAGCTAATAATATTAGTGCAAAAATAACAAACCATTTCCACAACCAAGTCACATTCGCCTCAATTTTTATATTTTTAAGTGTAGTGTCCAAAGAATTTTCAATCGAAACCCCTTTAATTTTTGCAAGATTGGCATAGTTCAACTGGCTTTCATTTCGATTGTAGTTATAGCTCACAAGGGTTAAGGTATCTGTATCTTTTAAGATTGAAAAGTGACCAGGTTCCTTCGGATGGTCTTTTGTTGTGATGCTTACTTTATTGTTAAAGTTTGTTTGAAATGGAATAAATTGACGGGTTTTGTTGGCTAATTTTAAAATACGGTCTTTTTGCAAATTTATTTTAATATCAAATTTATTTTCAGCCCCAATCCAATAGTTTAGAGGAGGTGTTTTTAAACTAGATTTTCCAATGTTATAGAATGTTGGAACGATTAATGGCGAATTTACAAAGTTAGAAGCTTCGGGTTCTACCGCCGCAGTAAATAGAAATAATGCTTTAAACTGAATTAAAAAAGGCTGTTGGTCTTCAAACGATAATACACTGTTTGTTGAGGTTGTGAGTGGGTAATAATATTGAACCTTTGGATATTGAAAGTTAGTGACTTGTTCCTCAAAAACATCTTTTAAAATAGGATGCTTGAACGCAATGTTAGTGATGCGTTTTTCTTGAGTTTGCAGCGGTTTAAGTCTGTGCTTTGTTTGTAATGCTAAAAATTGATTATAAGATTTTAAATCCCCATTTTTTGAAGGAATCATAACAACCACACCTCCATTTTCCATAAACGTTTCGAGGCTGTTTTTTAAAACCAATGAAATCTCAGTTAATCCATTTAAGACAATAAGATTTTGGGATTTAATTTGACTGTAATCAAGAGTTTTATAATTTTGACTTTGAAATATAAATTCTTCCCCTGCATAGAGTTTCTTTAAATACGTAGAATTTTTATTCTCGTGAATTGCTAAAACCCCTATTTTTTCGGCTTTTGGGATGTTAAAATAAAAGGTGTCATCGTAAGTTATTTGAGTGTCTTCGATAGAAAGCTTACCGGCAAACTCTAAGGTGTTTGGAAGCACAAAAGTTGTTTTGTAACCCTTGGATTTTTCTAAAATAGATTTTCCAATAACTGTCTGGTCTTGGTATAAAGTTACAGAGATGGGATCGTCTGTTGTGCGGTTTGTTTTGCCACTGACATTCAAGGAATAATTAGCATTTAAAGAGGGTTCTAAAGCTACCGATTCAATATAAGAGTTTGCGGTATTAATTGGTTTTAAAGGCACTAAAATGACGCGTATAGAAGTGTCCACAACCGATAGGGTTTCGTCTTCTTGTTGTTGAAAATCAGAGACTATAATAAGTGTTTTTGAACTTGTTTTGGAATCTGAGAACAAGGAAGTTCCTTTTAGAATTACCGTATTTAAGTCCAACTGATTTTGACTGTATTTCAGAGATAGTAACTCTGTTTTTAAATCTTTAAGAGAAGTTGATTTGTAACTTTGAGAATTGGTAAAAACTCCAATTTTTTCAGTCGCATCAAACCCAGTAATGACATCTTGAACGGCTCGATTTAATAGAGAACCCTTAGAGCCAATTGCCTGCATGCTGAAGGAATTGTCTAAATAAATAACGGTTTCAGAAGTGTTTTTTTGAGCCGATTGATTGGATAGAAAGGGCTGAGTAAACGCTGTAATAATACTTGCAATTAATAAGAGTCGTATCAATAGGATGAGCCATTTTTTCAGTTGCGAACTCTTTCTGGTTTGAAAGCGTATTTTTTGTAATAAGGCTACATTTGTAAACGCTTGAACTTTAAAACGTCTGAGTTGAAATAAATGAATTAAAATAGGGATGAGCAGTGCTGGAAGTGCGTAAAAAAATTCTGGGTGTAAAAACTGCATCTTATGGATTGTGTTGTCAAATATAAAAACTAAAATTTGATTTGATTAACAGAAGAAGAAATAATCCTTCATCGCAGTCTTTTTGTGAATGTTGAAATAATGCTTGATTTCTATTTGTGCGTCTTGATTTGCAACGGTAATAATGCTTTGGTAACTTATGAGTTTGTTCAGGTATTCAAACGGTTTTAGGGTTTGATTATAAATGTCCTTTCCTATTTTTTTAGGGTTATCACAAACCCAAACAAAGGGGGTATTTTTTTCAATAAGTAATTGGGCTACTTTCTTTCCTTTGGTACCAGCACCCCAAATCACGATTGTTTTTTCTTTGTCATGCGACAGCTCTAAAAAATAATTCACTTTTAATTCTAAGAATGAATTTTCAGCATAATGCGCATCAACCCTGGAGGTTCTAATTGGATAATCGCGCCAATGGTGCAACAACTCATTGGAAGCGATGCATTTTAGTCCCTGTTTATAAAATCGAAATGCTAAATCGTAATCTTCTGGATAGGTATTTGGTACGAACCCTCCACAGCGATCCAAGTCTGTTTTGTAAACCATCCAACAGGGAGAAGGGATGACACACTCTTTATAAATTTCATCAAAATTAGCACCTTTGGAAGTCAATCCATTAAGCCAAGTTTCGTAGCGTTTGTAGCCATTTCCGATGCCTTCATCTGAAAAGTAACGAACATGCCCCAGAGCTAAGTGCCCTTCGCCATACGTTACTAACGATTGTTGCATCTGTTCAAGTTTATTAGAAGCCATCACGTCGTCACTGTCCATTCGTGTGACAAAAGTGCCTTTAGCGTGTTTATAGCCCGTTCTTAATGCTTCAATAATTCCAACTCCCTCATTTTTAAACAAGTGGATTCTGTTCTCATTGTTGGTGTATTTTTTTACGACTTCATAACTTGTATCTGTAGAACCATCATCCACAATTAGCAGTTCCCAATTTGAATAGCTTTGTTTTACAATAGAATCTATACAATCGCCTAAATAGAGTTCCGTGTTTTTAAAGGGAATCAGAATGCTTATAAGGGGTGTTTGCATTAGTATTTTGCGACCTTTCCATTTGCGGACGATTCTTTAAGAAAGGCTCTTAAATCGTCATTCGCCTGAATTAAATCTTGGTCACGCAAATACATCATATGTCCACTGCGATACCCTTTAAACGTAAAGCGATCTTTCATTTTTCCACTCGGATCTATTTGTGATAAGGTGTATTTTGCATTAAAATAGGTGGTTGCTCCGTCGTAATATCCTGATTGATTTAACACTTTTAGATACGGGTTTTGTGCCATTGCCAATCGAAGGTTGTCACGCGTATTGTCATCATCGTTATTCCATGGACGAACAGATCCAAACATATTGTATTTTAAATCCGTTTTAAATTTTAATTCACTTTTAATATAGTGATTGATGGCAGGTGTAAATGAGTGCAACCAAGAGGTAAGTTCTGCACTATAATCAGGTCTGTCTCCAGATTCTTTTTTGTCTATTCCTAGATAGCGAGAGTCTAATCGACCAATAGTTTGTCCTGTATCATCACGAAGTAATTCTTTCCAAAAAAATGAATTTGGTACATCTAAGTTGTGTTGTAAAATGACCTTTTGACTCAAGCCAGAATAATAGGCCATTTTTTCACTGACTGCCATTTTTTCATCGGCATCAATAAATCCTCCTTTTGCCAATGCAGGAATGAGTGTGTCAATGGCGTAAGCTTCAGACTCTGGAAGAATCTCCAATAAATCTTTGGACTGAAGTGCTTCAGGTAATTTGTTGTGATACCAAGCAGTTGCAGTATAATAGGGGAGGTTCAATGCGGATGAAACGGGGCCTCCAACACGTAAGACTTTATAATCTGCCGGGGACACCAAAATCACACCATTTAGATACATCCATTGATTTTGTTGAAGTTCCAAAGACAAGCCCATCACACGGGTGCCGCCATAACTTTCACCAATGATGTATTTAGGAGATTCCCATCTGTTTTTTCGACTTACAAATGTGTTGATCCATTCTGCTAAATATTTAATGTCTTCATTAATTCCAAAAAACTGTTCTCGATCGGGCATTTCTCCTTCTTTATTTGGGAGCATTCTGGAATATCCCGTATTTACAGGGTTGACAAAAACAATATCGGCTTCGTCTAAAATCGAGTTTGGATTGTTTTTAAATCCATAGGGTTGAACTGGGTAGCCTTCAGAATCTACATTTAAAATACGAGGACCTGTATAAGCAACATGCATCCAAACGGAGGCTGACCCTGGCCCTCCATTAAAGGAAATGATTAAGGGGCGTGTAGCTCTGTTTTTTATATTATTTCGCGTGTAATAGGTGTAAAATAAACTAGCGATCGGTAGGCCCTCTTTATCCCAAACAGGTTGCATCCCAGTTTCCGCAGTATAATCAAATTTGATTCCTTTGACAGTAGTGGAGTGGGTGGTTGTAACAATTGTATCTACAGGAATTTCAATCGATTGACTGGAGCCTACAAATAGAGAAACTAAGCTGATGTAAAAAAGATGTTTTTTCATTTTAAGTAATTTTATTTGGATTTACTAAAATACAATCTTTAGAACAATATGAAACTATTAATTTAAAATTCTGCTAATGTGGTGGCAATGATGGCTTCTGCTTTACTCTTTTCACTTGCGTGTACATACAGTTCTTGAAATCCATAAGTTGGAGTTCCAAAACCAGCCAGTCGTGCAGACTCTGTTTCATCTTTAACAATGGGTGTGATGCCTTCTTTTTCTAGGTTTTGTGTAATTAATTGTACTACAATGAAGCTACCAGAATAAACTTTTGAATACTGTGATTCCATAGGCTTTAGTTTTTAGTGTTTATATGTCCTCCAGATGAAGATTTAACAGATGTTTTTAGGGAAGTTTCGTGATTTTCAATGTTTGCACCGCTAGAAGCATTTGCATCAAACTCTTCTGAGCATTTTACGGATAAATCAGCACCGCTCGACGCTTTTACTTCGCAGAATTGAGCTGTTAATTTTGAAGCATTTAATTGACTCCCACTGGAAGCATTTCCCACGAATTCTTTAGTTTTTCCTTCTAAGTTTAAAATACTGCCGCTTGAACTGCTGCTTGTAATATATGTGGTTTCAATAGAGAGTTCAATTTCGCTTCCACTCGAAGTGCTCAAATCAAGACGGGGAACTTTTAGTGTGTTGGTACTAAAAACTTCGCTACCACTTGAAGCTTTTAATTTTTTTATAGTGATAAAATTGACAATTACTTTTTTGGAGGCAACATTGTGGGAATTTTTATCCATATAAATTTTAAGAGTTCCGTTTTCAATTTTAGTAATAATTAACTCTTGAATGTTTTCATCTGCTTGAACTAAAATACTAGGACTTTCACTTTGTGTAAGGAAAAGATCGATTCCATTACTTACTTCGATACTGTTAAAGGATTCATCATTAAAGGAGCGTTGTTCGGATACTACAACGCCGTTGCCACGCACCCCTTTATTGAATGGAAAGGAGTTAAATTGGCAAGCGTTTAAGGCAAGACTTACAATGGCGAGACTGATAAATTTGATAAGGGTCATCATGATAATTTAGGTTTAGGTTATTGGTTTTGATTTAGGTTTGGACAATCCAAGCATTGCATGGATTTATGGGCTATTTTTAGATAATGCTCTTCGTTTCCATTATCTAAAATATCGTTATATCTCGAAGAATTTCTGTGGTAAGAATAGGTGTTTTCATCTGCGAACAACACACTCTCAATAGGCAGTTGTATAATAATTTCAATATTCTGTCTTCTATATTTTTGTTCTGTATCTGTAAGGAAAAAACCATCTAAGTAGAGTGTGTTATTTTTGAATTCATATTTATAATCCAACGCTTTAGCACGATCTTTAGCTTTTAAATAATCGACTCCAGATGCTTTTTTTTCAATTGAAATAGTCCCAGTAGAATCTTTTGTGGACTGCACGATCAGTCTTACATCCGAACCATATATTCGTTTTCTATCCTTTTCATCATAGATGATTTCAAGCTCAGAATTGCGATGAAATGATTTTGAATAAAAAGGGTTCCCTTTCATTTCTAAATACAAAGTATCCATGCTTGTGATTGGCAGTTCTGCTTGTTCTGTGACACTCGCATCTACTCTAAAATCGGCGGCTTGTTTAAAACTAAATATAATGAGTGTAATCAAAGCGATGAACCAAACGCCAAATAGAGAAAATTTAGTATAACGATTGAATCCTCCCATGCGTTTGGAAACCATGTGCAAGCCCAACATTAAAATAAAGACCATTGGAATTCCAGTAATCAACAGTGCTAAAATAGAAACCAACCAAAGTGGTAAGCCTGAGGAATTGATTAAGTCTGCAAAATCCATTCCTGGAAAATGTACGGCCTCTGCAATACCAACGGTTAATAAGCTGATAAAGAATCCAATTAAGATGACAATACTTAGAACTATAAAGAAGACTCCAATTATCTTGAAAATTAACTTAAAGAAGAGCAAAATAAGATCCCCAATCGTTTCAAAAAATGAACGTGATTTAGATTGGATGTTTTTCCCCATATCATTGAGAGTTCCTGAGTTCACACTGTCTTTAACGCGCTCCAGGCTCTCTTTAACATTACCAAACTCTTCTTTTACTTTTTTTTCAATATTGGTAATGTTGATGGGCTTTCCCATCATCGCTAATTTTTCGGCTGTTGTATTTGCAGCAGGAATTAAAATCCATAAAATAATATATAATAAAAGTCCTGTTCCTGCTCCAAAAATTAAGAGCACCCATAAAAGTCTTATGATTAGTGGGTCTATTCCAAAATAATACCCAAAACCAGAAGATACACCTCCTATGTATGAATTGTCTCGATCTCTAAATAAACGTCTTTTTTGACTGTCGGATTTTTCATTTTTAGGAGTTTCTTCAAAAGGTTCTTCATCTATTTTATAATCTTCAGGCTGTCCCATAATAGAAATGATCTCATCGACTTCTTTGTTTGATATAACCTGTTGATTTGTTCTAATACGTTCTGAAAACAGTTCTGAGACACGCCCTTCTATGTCTGCAATAATTTCGGAGGCCTCCTCTGTGTTTTGTAGTGATGCTTTAATGGCTTCAAAATAATTTTGAAGTTTTTGATATGCATCCTCATCAATATGAAAGAAGCAACCGGCTAGATTTATGCTTACAGTTTTGTTCATTTTTTTGTGTTTTTTTGGAGGGTTACTAAATTTACAGCGTTGTGAAGTTCATTCCATGTGGTTGTCAATTCAATTAAAAATAGTTCGCCACTTTTAGTGAGTGTATAATATTTTCTTGGAGGTCCTGTGGTAGATTCTTCCCATCTATAGTTGAGCAAGCCAGAATTTTTCAGCCGTGTTAGAAGAGGATAAATGGTCCCTTCAACTACTAGCATTTTTGCTTCTTTGAGTGTTTTTAGAATTTCGGCAACATAGGCGTCATTATTTTTTAAGACGGACAATATGCAAAATTCCAAAACACCTTTTCGCATCTGTGCTTTTGTGTTTTCGATTTTCATTACGATTAATTTGTGACAAACCTAATACATAAAAAGGTATTATGTATAACATAGTATTATATTTTAACATAAAATTAACAATTTTAGATCTTTAAAAAATACCTATCTTAGCTATCATTATAGAAGCACTTATGAACTTTACACCAAAAAAACTCAATCTTTTTTTACTCTTGAAATTGCCCTCTGCTTTTCTTACTGGCGTGCGGACAAAATCAATTGATGCCCAAAAATGTGTAGTGGTTGTGAAGCACCGTTGGATCAATCAGAATCCTTTTAAATCGATGTTTTGGGCAGTTCAAGGGATGGCTGCAGAATTATCTACGGGGGCTTTGATTATGATGAAAATTCAAGCGGCACAAAAAAATATATCAATGTTGGTCATTAAAAACAATGCCAGTTTCAGTAAAAAAGCAAAAGGTGTTATCACTTTCTCTTGTACTCAAGGAAATCTGGTAGATCAAGCCTTACAAAATGCGATTGCTACTGGTGAGGGGCAAACATTAATTTTAACGGCTAATGGCATTGATTCATCTGGTGATGAGGTCTCTTCTTTTGACTTCGAGTGGTCTCTGAAATTGAAACAAAAAAAAATCAAAAGATAGTGTTAAAGTTTACGAGGTGTCTTTAGTTTTTACTAATTTTAGACAAATTATCATTAAATACACGCCTATTCAACACCATTACATTTTATTAACTTTAATTTTTTACAGAATGTCAAGAGCAATGTTTGAGTACACCAAAACGGTGCTGAATAAGGTGAGTTTTGATACGACCCTTTTTTGCAAAGAAGTTCAAAAAGCACTTCAACGTTTATTGCCATACGAAATAGAAGAATTAAAATTATTCATTCAAAATTTGGTTACATCCAATCCAGATTTGAAACAATGTATGGTTTATTTGAATTAGTCTTTTTATAAAATTAATCTGTAAAGTGGCCGAGGGGCCACTTTTTTTATTTTGGAATGGGACTAATAATTTGAACATTTTGAAATGCAATTGCCCCCCGAATAATTCCAGAAACAATCTTATGAAGTGCATCAATAATCTGAATTTTCAACTCACTTTTATGGTATATCAAACTGACTTCTCTTGCGGGTGAAGGCTCACTAAAATAATGTAATTTTTCTTGTTCTTTTTCTTTTAAATCTAAGGTATGTAAATAGGGCAGAAGCGTCATTCCCATGCCTTCATTCGTTAATTTAACCAACATTTCAAAACTTCCACTTTCCAATTGAAATTCATTAAGATCTTTGGTCTTTTTGGCGTTACATAAATTAAGGACTCCATCTCTAAAACAATGTCCATCCTCTAATAACAACATATCATTAATGTCCAAGTCCGAAACCTCTATTGTTTTTTTGGAAGTCAACCGATGATTGCTAGGAATGTATCCAACAAAAGGTTCATAAAATAACACACGTTCTTTGATCTGTTCATTTTTCAAAGGCGTAGCCGCTATGGCAGCGTCTAAATGTCCATCATTGATACGTTGAATAATTTCATCGGTATTCAGTTCCTCTATTTTGAGCTTTATTTTTGGATAACGTTTGATAAAGGATTTTAAAAACATCGGTAAAAGGGTTGGCATTACAGTTGGAATGATTCCTAGTTTAAACTCCCCTCCAATAAACCCTTTTTGTTGGTCCACAATATCGGTAATACGATCTGCTTCATTGACAATATTTTTTGCTTGATTTACAATTTTGCGTCCAACTTCGGTCAATTCGATTGGTTTTTTACTGCGATCAAAAATTTGAATGGCTAATTGGTCTTCAAGTTTTTGAATTTGCATGCTCAACGTTGGTTGTGTAACAAAACACTTTTCAGCTGCTTTTGTGAAGTTTTGATGTTCAGCTACTGCTAAAACATATTTGAGTTGGGTGATGGTCATAATCGTTGGTATTGAGATTACAAAGCTATAAATAAAAACTATTAACTTAGTTTGTTTTGATAGTTTTTTACTGTGTATAAGAAAAAAGCCTATTCCATTGAATAAGCTTTTATTTCATAAATTATCTTTTTAGTTAACAGGAAAACCACGGTCGCGCATCAAGGCTTCTTTTTCAGCATCACGTCCTCTAAACAGTCTGTAAGCTTCAGCAGGATCGATAGAATTTCTGGGTTCAAATAAGTATTTCACCAATCGTTTTGCAACTTCTTTGTCATAAAATCCACCTGGTGCTTCTTGAAATGCTTCTGCAGCGTCTGCTGTCAGTACATCTGCCCACATATAGCCATAGTAAGCTGTGGCATATCCTTCTCCAGAAAATACATGTCCAAAGTGTGGTGTGCGGTGACGCATTGGAAGTTCAGAAGGCATTTTTAGGTCTGCTAAGGTTTGTCTTTCAAACGCATCAATATCAATATTCTCTGGATCTGCAAGGTGAAGTTTCATATCCATCAATGCAGAAGCTAAATATTCGGTAGTTCCAAAACCTTGGTTAAATGTAGCCGCTTTTTTAATTTTTGCAACCAATTCTTGTGGGATTACAGCTCCTGTTTTGTAATGCACTAAAAATTGATTGATTACTTCGTCAGTCGATAACCAACGTTCCAACAATTGAGATTGAAACTCTGTATAATCTCTGACACCCCCGTTCAAAGTAGGGTATTTTACATTCGATGAAAAGAAATGTAACGCATGTCCAAATTCATGAAAAAAGGTGGTTGCATCGTCCCAAGAAACTAATAGAGCTTCTCCTTCTGCAGGTTTTACAAAGTTAGAGTTATTGGAAGCCAGAACTGTTTTTTTGCCATCAAAAGTGGTGTGACTCCTGTAGGTTGTTGCCCATGCTCCAGAACGTTTTCCCTGACGTGCATACGGATCTAAATACCAAAGACCAATATGGTCTCCTGTATCTTTATCCGTCACTTCCCAAACTTTCACATCTTGATGAAATACAGGGACGCTTCCTTCTGGAACTGCTGTGAAATCATAATTAAATAAACGTCCAGCAACATAAAACATCGCATCTCTTAACTTGTCGAGTTGAAGGTATTGTTTTACTTCATCACTGTTCAAATCGTATTTTGCCACCCGCACTTTTTCGGCATAGTAGCGGTAATCCCAAGGTTCAATAGTAATGTTATCGCCATTTGTATTGGCTACTGCTTGCATATCTGCTACTTCTTCATGAACACGTGCAATAGATGCTGGCCAAACGGCTTCCATCAAAGCCAATGCATTCTCGGGTGTTTTTGCCATGCGATCTTGTAAACGCCATTCAGCATAATTTTTATGACCCAATAGCTCGACGCGTTCACGACGTAATTTTAAAATCTCAGCAATGATGCTGTTGTTGTCGTACGCATCCCCGTTATCGCCACGGGCATAATAATTGGTCCATACTTGTTTTCTTAAATCCCTGTTTGTCGAATAGGTTAGAAATGGATCCATTGAAGATCGAGTGTTTGTAATTGCATAGCTTCCATCCTTTCCTTTTTCGGTGGCAATGGCCGCAGCAGACTTGATAAAACCTTCTGAAAGTCCATCCAATTGATCGGCATTTAAATAGGTTACATAATTTTCTTCATCATGAAGTACGTTATCTGAAAATGTATTGTAGAGGGTCGATAATTCTTTATCAATGGCTGCGTAACGCGCTTTCTTATCAGCACTTAGTTCTGCACCACGCATGGCAAAACCATTATAAGTGAGTTCTACAACCCGTTGTTGGTCGGCATCTAAGGGCGTGACTAAAGACGCCTCATAAACGGACTTAATTCGATCAAAAAGTGCTTTATTCTGATTGATTTTTGAAGAAAATTCAGATAGTTTTGGTGCAAGTTTTGCTTGTATTTCTCTGAACTCTGGAGAGGACATATTGGAACTCATAATTCCATAATAGGAAAAAACACGATCCAATTCTGCTCCGGAGCGTTCCATGGCTGCAATGGTATTTTCAAAGGTGGGGGCTTCCGTAGAATTTGCAATTGCATCGATCTCAGCAAGATTGAGTTTCATTCCCACTTCGACAGCTTCTTGAATGTCATTAACATCCATGGTGTCAAATGCAGGAACACCGCCATAGGGACCTTTCCATTCTTGTAATAAGGGATTTTCATGAGTTGTTTTCATGTCTTTTTTACAACTTACAATAAGGGTTATAAGACTTAAACAAAAAACTTTGAGGTAAGAATTTGGTACATTAATATTCATGGTTTATGATTTTAAAGGTTCGATTAAGATTCTGACAATTTAATTAAAAAATAGTATTCTTACTTGTGAATTTAAAATTATTTTAAGATTTCAACTTTTTTGATGTACACATTTTGAAGCGGCCAATCGGCTGCGTCGGTCGGAACGGCTGCAATTTTATCAACGACTTCCATGCCTCGAATTACGTTTCCAAAAATGGTATAATCACCATCTAAATGATGCGCACCTCCTTGTTGTTGCACGATAAAAAACTCAAAAGGGGAGGCCTTCTTATATGGGTTTTCTATGTTTTTGCTAGGCATACTCACCATACCACGGTGGTGTTTAAATCCTTTGTCGTAATCATTTGGAAGTAAGTATTTTCCAATGTTCCGTCGCTTTATTGATGTTTCTCGGTCATCACTATTTCCTCCTTGAATTACAAAATTTTTGACCACTCTGTAAAATTGCGTATTATTGAAATATTGTTTTTTTGTAAGGTAAATAAAATTGGATCGGTGAAATTTAGTCTGTTCAAACAATTTGATGTCAATGGTTCCAAAATCGGTGGTAATTCGAACCGTATTTTCTTTGTGTTTTTTGTCATAGTCCAAGAAAAATTCCATAACATTTTTATCGCTTAGAAGAAAATTTGGTTCTTTTTTTTCAGCAGCCAATTCTTTTGAAATGCTAGGAGGATTCTTTTTTTTGATCTTGATTGTATTTGTTTTCTTACCTTCACAACACATCAAAACACAACTTAAATATAAAAGTAAAAAAAATCGCATGGATCGTATAGATTTATTAATTTGAAAGATATGAGATTTAAGGCATTTGAAAAAACGATTCAAGAAATAAATAAATTGAGTTTGCCAGGATTGGACATACAGTTACAAATGGCACCTCCTTTTCGTGAACAATTATTAGAACGTTACAAAGAAGAACGTAAATCTGCAAAACTTGCAGCTGTTTTATCATTATTTTACCCTAGTGTTGAAGGTGAGACGCGGATGGTTTTAATCGTTCGAAAATCGTATAAAGGCGTGCATTCTGCTCAAGTTGGATTTCCTGGAGGAAAACCAGAACCTGAAGATTGTTCCAAGGAAGCTACTGCTCTACGAGAGACTTTTGAAGAGATTGGTGTATCTTCAGATAAAATTACAGTTCTTCGAGAGTTATCATCTCTTTATATTCCACCAAGTAATTTTTTGGTAGCTCCTTTTTTAGGGATTGCAGAGAGTCCACTTACGTTTACGCTTCAGGAATCAGAAGTTGAGACCATTCTTGAAGTGCCTTTAACGGAGTTTCTTAACAAAAAATCGGAGGTTTTTTCAGAAGTATTGACTGCTGAGGGAAGCATTTATAATGTGCCAGCGTTTAAACTTAGTGGTCGTATTGTGTGGGGAGCCACCGCCATGATGTTGATAGAAATTAAAACAATGATAAATCAAGTTTTAAAAAAATAGCTTAGGTTTGCATTCCAATTTAAAACAATAGATGGGTCTTTTCAAAAAAAATATTTTTGGTCAATTTCTGATTTTAAAAAAATGGATCATTCGAATAGCAGGTGTATTGAGCCACCGACGTTACAGAGGGTTTAATGAACTTCAAATAGAAGGTTCTGAGATTCTACGAAATTTACCAGAACAAAAGGTATTGTTTATTTCTAACCATCAAACTTATTTTGCGGATGTCATGGCGATGTTTCATGTATTTAATGCAGCCCTTAGTGGTCGCAATGACACTATTAAAAATGTTGGTTATTTATGGAACCCAAAATTGAATGTCTATTTTGTAGCGGCTAAAGAAACAATGAAATCTGGGTTGCTTCCAAAAATATTTGCTTATGCCGGCTCAATTAGTATTGAAAGAACTTGGCGTGCTTCTGGGGAGAATGTAAATAGACAGGTTAAAATGAGCGATATTTCAAATATTAATAAGGCTCTTAACGACGGTTGGGTGATTACATTTCCACAAGGGACAACCACTCCTTTTAAGCCCATCCGAAAAGGAACAGCACATATTATCAAACATTATAAACCGATTGTTGTACCCATTGTTATCGATGGTTTTCGACGCTCTTTTGACAAAAAAGGCATCCGTGTGAAGAAAAAAAATATTCTTCAGACGATGGAAATTAAAGCCCCTTTGGAAATTGATTATGAAAAGGAGACGATTGATCAGATCGTAGAAAAAATTGAGTACGCAATTGAGCAACACCCCTCTTTTATGAAAGTAATCCCTCAGGAAGAATTGTTAGAAAACGAAGCTTTGAATACGAAACGGAAATGGTAAACTAAGACTCTGTTTCCAATTCTTTTAAATCTTTGTAATTCGATTTTAAACGTTTCAATAAAAGTCCATAAATTAAATAGTAGAACCCAATTAAAACCGCTGAAACAAGAGCCATTGCTACGATACTTAATCCCACAACAATTAGATAGAATACTGTAATGTTACCATCGCCTTCCGATTCAATTCTGTTGAGTAGAATTTGAACTTCTGGATTGTTTGTCAACTCTATATATACCCCTATAACGATAGAGATACACATAAAAACAAGATTAAAAATCACGTAGTGTCTTACTGTTCTACGGGTTTTTAAAATGCGTTCCATTAACATTTTTGTGTTGTCTGTCGCTGAAATAGTTTTGTAGTTTTTATAAAATACATAAAAGAAATAAATCAACACAACATAGCCTAATATTGTAAGAGGGTAGAGGATGTAATTCACATCATAACTTTGTATTTTCTTTAAGTCTTCACTGCCATTAAAACCTAAAGAAATAAGTGTCCAAAATCCAAATTCTAAAAGACTGATTATAAAAATCCACTTTACAATTGATGAGGAACGTTTATAAATTAATTTATAAAGTTCTTCTTTATTGAATTCTCTATAATTTTTAGAAGACGTTTCCCAGTCTTTTTTTAATAGCTCTAATTCATCCATATCTAAGAGTTTAACTGAGTTTTTAGTTTTGTTTTAATACGGTTCATTCGAACACGTGCATTAACTTCGCTAATTCCCAGTGTTTCACTAATTTCTTTATAATTTTTGTTTTCCAAATACAGAAAAACAATTGCTTTTTCTATGTCGTTTAGTTTGTGAACAGCTGCATAAATCATTTTCAGTTGTTCGTCCTTGGTGTCATCATATTCTTCATAAGAAAGTTTATAGGCTACAGGTTCAATACGCTGACTTTCGACTCGTCTCATGGATTTTCGGTACAAGGTGATAGAGGTATTTAGCCCCACGCGATACATCCAAGTACTAAATTTTGAATCGCCTCTAAATTTGGGGTACGCTTTCCATAACTGAATGGTGATTTCTTGAAACAAATCTTTATGGGCATCAGGATCATTAGTGTAAAGCCTGCAAATTTTATGCACAATATTTTGGTGCTTTTGCAACAGTTCTACAAAATTACTTTCTGATGTCAAATTGGTTGGTTTTATAGGTTAGTCGGTCAATTGAATGATTTGTTACTTTTCTCAAGAAATTTTTCTAGTTTCACCTGGACTATTTTTTAGAAACGGGGGTGGATTTTGAGCCCTTTGGGGGCATGGGACCTCTTAAGTGAATGATGAGTCCATCTAAAAAATTACGTAAAAACTGATCGCCACATTCCATGTATTTTGGGTGGGTTTCGTTTCTAAAAATCGCATTCAGTTCACTTTTGGTGATTTTAAAATCTTTTAAGCTGCAAATTTTTACAATATCGTCATCTCTTAATTTATGAGCGACTCTAAGTTTTTTGAATATATCGTTGTTGTTTAATCCCATGCCACAAAGGTAGTATTTTTATGAGTTAATTCGTGGCTCTATCCTCATCAAAAAAGTATAGCACGGATTACAAATCCGCGCTATCGGGGTAAAAAAAAAGCTACCCCTAAGAGTAGCTTTGTGTCTGTATGTTTAAACTTAACTTATTGGATAATTCCGCCACAACTCACACGGCTTCCAGCAGCACCTGAAGGTTGAGATACAAAATCGTCCACGCCTTGGTGCACAATAACCCCTTTACCCAAAATATCTTTAGTAGGATCTCCACAACCAATACACCATTCGTTTGTGCTAAACTCAACGGTGGTTTCATCCTCAGAACTTTCAACAACAAAATTTCCTATATCGCCTTTGTGATACCCTGTTTCAGCACCCCATTTTCCGTGGGGTTGGGCTGTTGGGTTCCAATGTCCTCCAGACGATTTTCCATCTGATGATGAACAATCTCCTTTGTCATGGATATGAATCGCATGAGATCCCTCAGAAAGTCCTTTAATCTTCGCAGTCATCTGAACCACTCCGTCAATTTCTACAAATTTAGCAGTCCCTGTTACTGCACTCTCACTTTTAGGATTGAGTACAATTGTTAAAGCGGGGGTCTTTTCAATAACTTCTTGTGTTGTTTTGGAAGTCTCTGTTTTTTTGACGTTCTTTTTACATGCCAAAACGCTGACAATAAGTAGTATAGTTAGAATTGTTCTTTTCATTTTTTTTAATTTAGTTAGACGAAAGTTAGTTAAAAAATTACAAATGCATAAAAATGTGTTTGTTATTTTAATTCAAATGTTTTTATATTCTTGAAAGGGGACAGGTCTTTGGTTTCCATCTCAGTTTTAAAATCTACCCAATCCTCTTCAAAAAAACGGTTTGTGGTTTTTAAAGCGTTGTCAATAGCTGTTTTGGCGTGTTCAACAAGACTGTGTTCTGTGTCTGTAATTCCATTCTGTCTTGTACCAATGTAATACAAAGCTGTTCCAATCCGTTCTGTTACAGAAACGACTGGGTCACTTGTAATTCCCTGACGTTTATCTTCTTTCCCAAAATAAAGGGCTAAAATAGTATCTATTTTTTCTGTGATTTCTTTGCAGTTTTTTAAAGCATCTTTATGCAACTCCTTGTCTTTTTCGTTCAATTTATCAGAAAACTCAGAAACGATTTCATTACTTTCAACAAGTTGTTTAACAGCTTCTGCTGTTGTCTGCTGAAGTTGCTCAAATGTTTTTGAGCTATCATACACCGCTTGGACGGCTTTTGCATTATAGGGAATTCGTGGATCGCTTTGAACTTCAATACGGGTTTCCGAACTTTGATCACCATAACTCAGTACAGCACGATAGGTTCCTGGAATCACTTGAACTCCAGAAGGTTCTCGAGTTGATTTTTGTATTTTTTTTGAAGGCCATTCAACGCCTTTTTCATCCATATTCCATTTCCATGAATGAATCCCACTTTCTTTAGGTACTTTTTGTTTAAGGGTACGGATAAGACGCTCCCCATCAAACAGTTGAAGTTGTAATGAATCCCATTTGATTTCTGTTAAAGTTTCGAGTTTATCTTCATCTTTAACCGTTGTTGTATCTATTTCTTTAATGTTTAAGTAATAAGAAAACCGTGCGCCACTTTTTCTGTTTTCACCATTAAACAGGGCATCGCCACCAAACCGACTTCCTGTAGGTTGTTGATACGCCGCTTGATAGGCCGTAGGGGGCTCAAACAAGTGCACAGTTTTTTGAAGTAAATTCTGTTCTTTTGCGAGGGCCCTTAGCGGACGAATATCGTCTAATATCCATGCGGCTCGTCCAAAAGTCCCAATCACTAAATCGTGCTCACGTGGATGAATGACTAAATCTTTTACTGGTACGGTTGGAAATCCTTCAGTCCATTTCGTCCATTTTACCCCTTTATCAATAGAAATGTAAAGTCCATCGTCTGTCCCTAAAAAAAATAAATTGGGTTCTTCAGAATCTTCAACAATTGATAAGGCAAAACTTGTTACATCCGTTGCATCGACAATTCGTTCCCATGATTTTCCGTAGTTTTTAGTACGATAGACGTAAGGGGTATAATTGAATCGTCTGTAATCATTAGCAACTAAAAGAGCTTCGCCTTTGTTTGTTTTGGACGCTTTGATTTGTGGAATCCAACTTCCTTTTGGTAAGCCTTTGATGTTTTTAGTAACCTCGATCCATTGCGATCCTCCATCTTGTGTGTAGTGAACACGCCCATCGTCTGTACCGACCCAAAGCATGTCTGTTTCGACCATAGAAGGTTCGATGACTAAGATTGTGCAATGGTTTTCTGCTCCCGTAGCATCCATGGTTAGTCCACCACTTTCGTGCTGTTTTAATTTATCGGGATCGTTTGTGGTTAAATCGGGAGAGATAATTTCCCATGTATCTCCTTTGTCAGTGGATTTATGCACAAACTGACTGCCAAAATACAAGGTATTATTTGAGTTTGGATCTATATTGATTGCGGCATTCCAATTAAAACGAAGGTTCATATCTGCATCGGAATGCGTTGGACGTACAATATAATTGTTTCCTGTTTTCCAATCGTAACGACTTACATAACCCTCTTGACTCATGGTCCATCCAAATTGAGAGTCATCCTTATCTGGAATGACATCAAAGCCGTCTCCAAAACTTATTTCCTGCCAATACGAGTTTCGAATACCTTGAGCACGCCATACATAGGCAGGACCTCTCCAGGAACCATTGTCTTGCATGCCTCCATAAACATTGTATGGAAATTCATTATCTACATTGATATGGTAAAATTGTGCTACGGGCAAATTGCCTACAAAACGCCAACTATCACCACCATCTTTAGTGATATTTAATCCACCATCGTTACCATCAATCATAAAATCGCTGTTTGTAGGGTGTATCCACCAAGCATGATGATCGGGATGAATGCCGTTATCGACGCCATAAGCGGGCATGAGTTGTTTAAAACTTTTCCCACCATCTTCGCTTACATTGACGTAGGTGAAAATTGAATACAATCGATTTTCATTTTGAGAATCAACATAAATATCGGCATAATAAAAGGGTCGATTTCCGATTTCATCCATGTTATCACTGACCATTTCCCAGTGGTGACCACCGTCACTACTTTTGTATAAGGCGTTCTTTTTGGCTTCAATCAAGGCATACACAATATCGGGTTTGCTAGGGGAGATGGCCACGCCAATTCTGCCTAAATTTCCTTCTGGCAATCCATCTTCCGAACTTATTTTTTTCCAAGTTTCTCCACCATCATAGGTGCTGTATAGTCCAGAGCCTTCTCCTCCGGAATTAAAAAACCAAGGGTCGCGTTTGTGTTCCCACATGGCTGCGATTAATTTATTGGGGTTTTGAGGATCCATCACTAAATCAGCTGCACCACTTTTTGGATTGGTGTATAATATTTTTACCCATGTTTTACCACCATCAGTGGTTTTATACACGCCTCGTTCTGGATGTTCTCCCCAAGGCGATCCAATTGCTGCAACATAAACTGTATTTGGATTTGTAGGATCAATAATAACCCGATGAATGTGTCGCGTTTTTTCTAATCCCATTAATTGCCAATTTTTTCCTCCGTCTATTGATTTATAGAGACCATAACCACCATTCAGACTGTTGCGAGGATTGCCTTCGCCAGTTCCTACCCAAATAACACTTGGATTGGATTGTTGAATGGCAACGGCACCAATGGAGGCTGTTGCTTCATTATCAAAAATTGGGTTCCATTTGATCCCTCCAGAAGTTGATTTCCACAGACCACCAGATGCGGTTCCTGCATACATAATATCCGGATTGGAATGTACAACATCAATTGAAGTTACCCGCCCCGACATGCCACCCGGACCTATGTTTCGTGGTGTTTTATTTTTAAGAAGTTCCATGGAGAATTCTTGTGTAAACCCATTAAAACTAATTACCAATAATAAGATTGTTAGAATGTTTTTCATTGTGATGTGTTTTTTTACTTTAGTTGTTTGTGAGTAATATAATAGTCTCTATCAATACTAATTTCTGAAGTCTTGATTTTTGTTTTTTGCCAAGCGGCATTAGGGTAGAGCCAGAGGTTGTCATTATTGATCTCTATTTCAATTGGCATTTCAAAATTTTTGACCACGTTGTTCCAACGGTAGTTCAATTCATTATTTTCTATATAATATTCAAAATTTGGGATGCGTATATCACGAAGGTATTGATTAAAAAATGCAGTTAAATTTAACTCTAAAAATTCACTTATATAATTTTCAATTTCTTGAGTGGTTACGGTTTGATGGTAGAATGTTTTGTTCAACCCTCTCAATAGTTGTCTCCATTTTTCATCGTCATTTACCAGTTGGCGGAGTGTGTGTAGCATATTGGCTCCTTTATAATACATATCGGAAGACCCTTCGGAGTTTACGTTATACGTCCCAATAATTGGTTTGTCATTTTGGATGTTTGCTCGAGTTCCAATGACATAGTCTGCTGAAGCTTCGCTTCCGTAGTGGTAATCTAAAAATAGATTTTCAGAATAGGCTGTAAACCCTTCGTGAATCCACATATCAGCAGCATCTTTATAAGTAATATTGTTTGCAAACCATTCATGACCAGATTCGTGGATAATAATAAAATCAAATTTTAATCCCCAACCTGTTCTCGATAAATCCCTTCCGAGATAGCCTTGTTTATATTGATTCCCATAGGTAACAGAACTTTGGTGTTCCATTCCTAAATAGGGGACTTCCACCAATTTGAAACTGTCTTCATAAAAAGGGTAGGGGCCAAACCAATATTCAAAAGCTTTCATCATTTTTGGAGCATCTTTAAATTGTTTCTTGGCCTTTTCTAGGTTATCTCTCAAAACATAGTATTCCATATCTAGAGGACCTTTTTCGCCTTCATAAACTTCGGAAAAATGAACATAATCTCCTATGTTAATATTCACTCCATAATTGTTAATCGGATTTGTAACGACCCAATTGTAGGTGGTGGTTCCATTGTTCTGTTCTTCAGTCGATTGAAGCCGTCCATTAGAAATATTCATCAGATGTTTTGGAACATTTACACTAATTTTCATGCTGTCAACTTCATCATACATATGGTCTTTATTAGGCCACCATACGCTAGCGCCCAATCCTTGACATGAGGAGGCAATAAAATCATTACCATTGTTATCTTTTTTCCATGAAATTCCACCATCCCACGGTGCTCTCACGGCTACTCGTGGTTTGCCTTCGTAATAAATTTGAATTTCTTCTTGTGCGTTAATTTTAATTTGTGGTTTTTTTAAGTTGATAAAATGTGCATTTCCATCTTTTAAAACGACTAATTCTTCGCCGTCTTGAACTGCTTTAGTGAGTTTCATAGGGGCTTGTAAGTCGATTTGAAGTGTTTGATTGGGTTCAAGAATCGTATAGCGAATCGTGTTTTTTCCTTTGATGGACTTTGTTTTTGGGTTTACAGCGATGTCTAAATGATAATAGTTTAAATCCCACCAGGCACGTTCGGGTGTAATACTTCCTCTTAAGGAGTCTTGATGGGTAAAGGTTTCTGAGTCGGATTTTATAGTTTGTCCATTAATCAACATGCTTAAAAGCAAAATAGGAATTGATAATAGAGATTTGGTTTTCATATTTTTTTTCTAAAGTTAATCAAATTTTAAATGGTTTGAATAAAGACTGTAAATTTTGCATAAAAAAGCTGTCTGAAAAGTAGAAAATCTGCCATTCTGAATTCCTGCCGCAACAGGCAGGTATTTCAGAATCTTTAATGATTTTCAAAATGTTTTTAGAATCTGAAACGAGATCAGATTGACAAAAACAAGACTTTTTAGACAGCTTTTTTTCTATTTGAAGTGACTAAAAACAGTAGCCATTTTCTTCTTTCACTTTTTCAGCAATTTCGATACGTAAATCTACGATATCTGGGTAGTTTGCATATTTCGTAAAACGTTTTAATCCCATCAATAGCATCCGTTGTTCATCGCCTTCGGCAAACGAAATGATACTCTCTTTTCCTTTTTCTTCAACAATATCTACTGCGTGGTACAAATACAATTTAGCCATTGCTATTTGTGCAGATTGCTCTTTTTCGCTCGTACGCTTTACATTTTTTTCAGTTCTTAAAATTGTAGATTCTGCCATGTATATTTCAATTAAGATATCTGCAGCGGCAATTAATAATTGTTGATGCTCTTCGAGTTGAGGTCCGTATTTTTGAACCGCCCCACCAGCAACCATTAAGAAAGTCTTTTTAAGTTTTTGAATCATTTCTTTTTCTTCAGAAAATAACTCGGAATAATCAGGAGTTTCAAAAGAAGGAATCCCCATGAGTTCTTCTTGAACTTTTGAAGCTGGACCTAATAAATCAACATGCCCTTTCATTGCTTTTTTAACAAGCATACCCACAGAAAGCATTCGGTTAATTTCGTTGGTTCCTTCGTAAATTCTTGTAATTCGAGCATCTCTCCAAGCGGATTCCATAGGGGTTTCTTCAGAGAATCCCATTCCACCAAAGATTTGAATTCCTTCATCTGCACAGTTTTGGACGTCTTCAGAAACCGCTACTTTTAAAATTGAACATTCAATAGCATATTCTTCAACTCCTTTTAGTTCTGCCTCTTGGTGGCTGTTTCCATTCGCTTCTCGAATTGCAATGCGGTCTTCAATATCTTTTGCAGCTCTATAAGTAGCGGATTCACAAGCATAGGCATTGGTTGCCATCTCTGCTAATTTTACTTTGATGGCTCCAAAGTCTGCAATAGAGGTTTTAAATTGTTTACGCTCTTTAGCATAATTTACTACGATATTTAAAATACGTCTCTGCGAATCTATACAAGCAGCCGCCAATTTGATACGTCCTACGTTTAGTGAGTTCATTGCAATTTTAAATCCTTCACCACGCCCTGCTAACATATTCTCAACAGGGACCACAGTGTCATTAAAAAATACTTGACGTGTTGAGGACGCTCTAATTCCTAATTTATGTTCTTCTTCTCCCAAAACGATACCGTTTGGGTTTTCACTGTCATATTCAACAATAAAACCTGTAATATTTTTGTCTTTTTCTATCCGTGCAAACACGATCATCACACTACAAAATCCTGCATTTGAGATCCACATTTTTTGCCCATTGATTTTGTATGTTTTTCCGTCGGCAGATAATTCAGCAGTTGTTTTTCCAGAATTGGCATCCGACCCTGCACCGGGTTCGGTAAGGCAGTAAGCTCCAAACCATTCGCCAGAAGCTAATTTTGGTACATATTTTAGTTTCTGTTCTTCGGTGCCATATAAGGTGATTGGCATTGTTCCTATTCCTGTGTGTGCACCAAAAGCAGTACTAAAAGAACCCGTTCCACTTGAAATATAATCACAGGTTAAACATGTCGAAACAAAGCCCATTCCCATTCCGCCATAAGCTTCAGGAACAGCAACACTTAAGAATCCCATGTCTCCAGCTTTTCGCATCACTTCTTCTGTCAATGCAAAATCTTTGGCTTCAAAGCGCGCTTTGTGAGGAATAATCTCACGGTCGTTGAATTCCATTACAGAATCTTTCATCATTTGTTGCTCTTCTGTAAAATCTTCGGGCGTAAATACGTTTTCACATTTTGTTTCTTTAACTAAAAATTGCCCTCCTCTGATTAGTTGTTTGTCGTTTGTTTCCATGGTATTTAATATAGATTAAAGAAGATTGAAAATAGAGCATAGACCCTAATTGAGACTGTTTTGAAATCCCATTGTCATTTTTTGGAATTCTTCTATTTTTTCTTCTATTTTTTTTAAAGTTTCGTTATTTATATTATTTCTGTGTTTTGCTATTAATAATTGTATTCCTAACTCGAATGATGATCCCTCTACTCTCGACTCTTTTTCCTCTACTTAAGGAACTCAAAGATCCCACAGGCACCTTGCCCTGTTCCGACACACATTGTGACGGCGCCATATTTTCCATTCATGTTTTGCTTACGCATTTCATCAAAGAGTTGAACCGATAGTTTTGCACCTGTACATCCAAGGGGGTGACCTAAGGATATTGCTCCACCATTTGGGTTGATAATATCAGGATTGAGGTCTAATTCACGGATGACTGCTAAAGATTGTGAAGCAAAGGCTTCATTGAGTTCAATTAAAGACAAATCATCTTGTTTTAATCCTGCTTGTTTTAAGGCTTTTGGAATTGCTTTAACAGGACCAATCCCCATGATTCTTGGCTCGACTCCTGCTGCTGCATAGTTGACCAATCGTGCGATAGGTTCTAGGTTTAATTCTTTGACCATGTCTTCGCTCATTACCATAACAAAGGCAGCACCATCACTCATTTGTGATGAATTTCCTGCAGTTACACTTCCATCAGCCGCAAAGACGGCTCTTAGTTTTGCTAAGGCTTCTTTGCTTGTTCCTGCTCTTGGCCCTTCGTCTTTGGTGACGGTATAGGATTTGGTTGCTTTTTTTCCGTCAGCATCAATATAATTCTGTGTCACTTCAATAGGAACAATTTGGTCTTGAAAACGATTTTCTGCTTGGGCTCGTAAGGCTTTCATATGGGAGTTATAAGCGAATTCATCTTGATCTTCACGAGAAATTTTAAACTGATTGGCGACTGCTTCAGCGGTATTTCCCATGCCCCAATAATAGTCTTCATGACCTGCTTTTATGAGGTTGTAATTTAGTTCTGGTTTATATCCTGTCATTGGAACACTGCTCATGCTTTCAGCACCACCTGCAATAATACAGTCGGCCATTCCTGCTTGTATTTTTGCTGTTGCCATTCCAATGGTTTCGATTCCAGACGAACAAAAACGGTTGACAGTAACTCCAGGAACATCTACAATATCTAATCCCATTAATGAAATCAATCGTGCCATATTTAAACCTTGAGATCCTTCGGGCATTGCATTTCCAACAATAACGTCATCGATGCGTTTTGGGTCCAGATCCGGCAATTCTTTCATCATGTGTTTGATGGTTTCTGCGGCTAATTCATCGGTTCTTTTAAAACGAAATACGCCTTTTGGTGCTTTACCAACGGCGGTTCGGAATGCTTTTACTATATATGCTTGTTTCATTTTCTTTAATATTTCTAATTACGTAGTGGTTTCCCTTTTGTTAACATATGTTGTATGCGTTCTAAAGTTTTGCGTTCGGTACATAAACTTAAAAAGGCTTCGCGTTCCAAATCCAATAAATACTGTTCGGATACTAAGGTGGGCTCCGATAAGTCACCTCCCGCCATCACATAGGCAAGTTTATTAGCGATTTTCATGTCATGTTCTGAAATGTAGTTGCTGTCCTGCATGGAATCCGTACCCACTAAAAACATTCCTAAGGCTTGTTTTCCAAGTACTTTTATATCGGTTCTTCTTATCGGTTGTGTATAGCCAGAATCGCTCATTAATTTGACATGTTGTTTTGCAACTGCAATTTGTCGGTCTTTGTTAACTACAACGACATCCTTTCCTTTTTGTAAGAGGTTTAAATCAAATGCTTCATAGGCAGATGTTGATACTTTTGCCATACCAATGGTTAAGAAATGTTCTTGTAATACATTTAATTGAACATCGCCTTTTTGAAACATATCTTGAGCTCTTAAAGCCATTTCTTTTGAGCCACCTCCACCAGGGATGACCCCTACACCAAATTCTACAAGTCCCATATAGGTTTCTGCTGCTGCGACCACCTTGTCTGCATGAAGCGATAGTTCGCAACCACCCCCTAATGCCATTCCGTGTGGTGCGGCGACTGTTGGAATCGAAGAATAACGCATGCGCATCATTGTGTCTTGAAAGTATTTGATTGCCATATTAAGCTCGTCATATTCCTGTTCTACAGCCATCATAAAGATCATTCCAATATTGGCACCCACTGAGAAATTAGCGCCTTGGTTTCCAACGACCAAGCCTGAGAAATCTTTTTCGGCTAAGTCAATTGCTTTATTGAGGCCTGCTAAGACATCACCACCGATCGTATTCATTTTAGATTGAAATTCTAAATTAAGAATGCCATCTCCAATATCTTCGATAACGACTCCAGAATTTTTAAAGACTTCGTTTGTTTTTCTAATGTTATCTAGGATGATGAAACTGTCTTGACCTGGAATTTTTGTTTGTGTTTTTGTTGGAATCTCATAGGCATAAGATGCGCCTTCTTTTACAGTGTAAAATGAAGTGTTTCCAGCTGCCAACATTTCTGTTACCCATGCAGCGGGTTCAAAACCTTCAGCTTTCATGAGTTCGATTCCCTTTTCTACGCCTATAGCATCCCATATTTGAAATGGTCCATGTTCCCATCCAAAACCGGCTTTCATGGCATCATCAATTTTATAGAGGTCGTCTGTAATTTCTGGAATTCGGTTGGAGACATAGGCAAACAGTGCCGTAAAACTTTTGCGGTAAAATTCGCCAGCTTTATCTTTTCCACTGACTAAAATTTTAAATCGATCGACAACTTTGTCAATTGTTTTGGTTAATTCTAAAGTGGCAAATTTTGCCCGTTTTGCAGATCGGTATTCTAAAGTATTTAAGTCTAAGCTTAGAATTTCTTTTGTGCCGTCTGCAGTAACAGATTTTTTATAAAACCCTTGTTTTGTTTTGCTTCCAAGCCAGTTGTTTTCCATCATCGTTGTGATGAAATCGGGTAGTTCAAACAGCTCTAAACGTTCATCGTTAGGGCAATTTTCTCGAATGCCATTAGCCACATGTACTAAGGTGTCTAATCCCACAACATCTACAGTTCTAAAGGTTGCCGATTTTGGACGACCAATGACGGGTCCAGATAATTTATCAACTTCTTCAATTGTAAGTCCTAAGTCTTTAACAGCGTGAAATAGACTTTGAATGCTAAAAATACCAACTCTATTTCCAATAAATGCAGGGGTGTCTTTGGCGATGACTGATGTTTTTCCAAGAAATTGTTCGCCATAGCCATTTAAGAATTCTAAAACTGAGGGATCTGTTTTTGGACCTGGAATAATTTCAAATAATTTTAGATAACGCGCGGGATTGAAAAAGTGTGTCCCACAAAAGTGTTTTTGAAATTCTTCACTACGGCCTTCGCTCATAAATTTTATGGGAATTCCTGAAGTGTTGGAGGTGATTAGAGTCCCTGGGGTTCGGTATTTTTCTAAGTTTTCAAACACCATTTTTTTGATGTCCAAGCGCTCCACGACTACTTCCATAATCCAATCGACATTGGCTACTTTTGCGATGTCATCTTCTAAATTTCCAGTTGTAATTCGGCTTGCAAATTTTTGATTGTAAATAGGGGAGGGTTTCGATTTTAATGAGGCCATAAGTGCGTCGTTTACCAATCGATTTCTAACGGCTTTGTCGTTTATGGTTAAGCCTTTTGCTTTTTCTTTGTCGTTAAGGTTTTTTGGAACAATATCTAAAAGCAATACTTCGACACCAATATTTGCAAAATGGCAGGCTATTCCGCTTCCCATAATTCCAGATCCTATAATGGCAATCTTATTAATTCGTCTTGTTTTCATCTAAGTGTATATAGTGTTGTTAGAATATTTTTTTATTTGATATGAGGTTCATGATAGAATCAGAAACTTCAAAAAAGTGGTTTAGTTTTTCTTCTGAAACCTCTGATTTTACAGTATTGTTAAATTTTAAAACATTTTGTTTTACTTCTTCTCTATTTTTTATCCCTGATTTTGTGAGGTGTATAAGCACACCACGACCATCATTTGGGTTTGGTAGGCGTTCTATTAAATTCAGGTCTTCTAATGTTTTTAAAATTCTTGACAGACTGGTTGCTTCCATTCCCATTTTTGGACCTAACGAGGTTGAAGGAGTTCCATTTTGTGGGTCAACACTTAAGAGTGTGAATCCTGTTGCCATTGTTATTCCATATTCGGAAGCTTCTTCATTATACATTTTTTGAACTGCCAACCAAGTGGTTCTCAAAACATAGTCTATTGTTTTATCTTTCATGAGTTCTCTAATATCTTAACCCAAAGATAAGTAAATATGTTATGCACGCATAGTAAAAAGTAAAAAAGTTATGCATGCATAGTATTAATTGAGTTTTAGGAGGTTGTTAAGGGGGGGGAATAGAGGTTAGTTGTTAGAAGGAATTGAAATACAACGCTCTATTTTTTGTGGGATGTGAAGAATATCAGTCGTTAATTTGGTAACGGTTTAGTATATCCGTCAGTTGCGAATCATAAGCAATTTGGTTTAGCGGGACGATGTAGCACATAACCACAGCTCCGCTACGCAAGTCCCATGGATAAATACAGAAAAATCCAAGGAAATGACGCCTTAAGCTTCTTAACAGCTTACTTTTCGAATAATTGGTTTTTTTTTGAAGACTTCGATTTGGGGTCAAAATCTGATATAAAATTATAAAAAAATCACGTATATCCAAAAGCTACACGTGATTTTAACAGTTTAATTTTGCAAGTAAAGGCTCTTTATTCATTAATCAGCACCCATTCACCTTTGGCAATGAGCGGTTCCGCTTGCTTGAATTTTGTAGTCTTTTTTTCGCCACTCATCACATGCTTAATAGTCACACGGTCGTTACGTCCAATTTTTGGTTGGTCTCTAACTATCGTTTCCACCACTTGTGGTTGTCGTTGGGTGTTCCCAGCTGCCCTAGCTTCTGCAGAACGCTCGTCTAGGTTTTGGATGTTTTCTTTTGAGGTTTGTGTTTTTTCGCGGCGGCGTGCTTTTGCCTCTTGAATGACATTGGCAGTTTCTTGTGGAATCTCGCCTTTAAATAAGAAAGAAATCACGTTTTTATTTACTTGGTCAATCATGGACTTAAACAGTTCAAACGACTCAAATTTATAAATCAATAGAGGATCTTTTTGTTCGTGTACTGCCAATTGCACCGATTGTTTCAACTCGTCCATTTTTCGTAAATGCGTCTTCCATGCATCGTCAATAATGGCTAAAGAAATATTTTTCTCAAAATCGGTTACCAACTGTTTTCCGTTGGTTTGATAGGCTTTTTCCAGATCGGTTACTACTTGTAGTGATTTGACACCATCCGTAAAAGGCACCACAATACGCTTAAATTTATCACGCTGAGTTTCATAAACATTTTGAATGACTGGAAATGCCAATTCCGCATTGCGTTCCATTTTGGAAATATAATGTTGAAAGGCTGTTTTGTAAACCGTTCCAGAAACCTCTTGTGCTGTCATTGTTGCAAATTCATCTGCTGTAACAGGTGAACTCATTGAGAAATAACGAATCAATTCAAACTCAAAGTTTTTATAATCATTATTGGCTTTGTTGTCTTCCACAATAATTTCTGAGGTGTCATAAATCATATTTGCCAAATCGACACGAAGACGTTCTCCAAATAAGGCATTGTAGCGACGTTTGTAAACCACTTCACGCTGGGAATTCATCACATCATCATATTCCAAAAGACGTTTACGAACTCCAAACTGGTTTTCTTCTACTTTTTTCTGTGCACGTTCAATGGACTTTGAAATCATGGAGTGTTGAATTACTTCTCCTTCTTCGAGTCCCATACGGTCCATCATTTTGGCAATACGTTCGCTTCCAAAAAGCCGCATGAGGTTGTCTTCTAAAGACACATAAAATTGTGAGCTTCCTGGATCTCCTTGTCGTCCCGCACGTCCACGTAACTGTCTGTCCACACGTCGAGAATCGTGACGCTCAGTACCTACAATTGCCAATCCGCCTGCCGCTTTTACTTCTTCGGAGAGTTTGATATCCGTTCCACGACCCGCCATATTGGTTGCAATGGTCACCTGTCCGGGCTGTCCAGCTTCCGCTACAATATCGGCTTCTTTTTTATGCAACTTCGCATTTAAGACGTTGTGAGGGATTTTACGAATGCTCAACATTTTCCCTAATAACTCACTAATTTCTACATTGGTAGTTCCAATAAGTACAGGACGTCCTGCTTTGGATAAATTAGTAACTTCCTCAATAACAGCATTGTATTTTTCACGTTTGGTTTTATATACTAAATCTTCGCGGTCATCTCTTGCAATGGGACGGTTGGTTGGAATTTCGATGACATCCAATTTATAGATTTCCCAAAATTCACCTGCTTCGGTCACTGCTGTTCCTGTCATTCCAGAAAGCTTGCGGTACATTCTAAAGTAATTCTGTAGGGTAACGGTTGCAAAGGTTTGTGTGGCGGCTTCAATTTTTACATTTTCTTTGGCTTCAATCGCTTGATGCAGTCCATCACTGTATCGACGACCGTCCATAATACGCCCAGTTTGCTCATCAACAATCATCACTTTATTGTCCATGACCACGTATTGAATGTCTTTTTCAAAGAGGGCATAGGCTTTTAAAAGTTGATTGAGGGTGTGAATTCGTTCCGACTTGATTCCAAACTCTCTAAATAGTTCTTCTTTGAGTTCGGCTTCTTTTTCAGGTGTGAGGTTTTGGTTTTCAATTTTTGAAATTTCCATGCCAATTTCGGGCATTACAAAAAAGTCAGGGTTGTCTTTTCCAGATAAATAATCAACTCCTTTATCAGATAATTCAATCTGATTATTTTTTTCATCAATTACATAATAGAGGGCTTCATCCACTTTGGGCATTTCTCTATTGTTGTCCTGCATATAAAAATTCTCCGTTTTTTGAAGGAGTTGTTTGATGCCTTCTTCACTTAAAAATTTAATTAATGCTTTGTTTTTTGGAATTCCTCTAAAAACACGCAACAATTGAAACCCACCTTCTTTAGTGTCGCCAGCTGCAATCAATTTTTTAGCCTCTGCAAGAACTCCTGTAAGGTATTTTCGTTGCACTCCAACAATGTCTTGTACTTTCGGTTTCAACTCCATAAACTCATGACGATCGCCTTGAGGAATAGGACCAGAAATAATCAAAGGTGTTCGTGCGTCATCAATTAAAACAGAATCAATTTCATCTACAATGGCATAATGGGGAGGACGTTGCACAAGGTCGTCTGGCGTATGTGCCATATTATCTCTTAAGTAATCAAATCCAAATTCATTATTGGTTCCGTAAGTAATGTCGGCATTGTAGGCGTTTTTTCGTTCTTGAGAATTTGGTTTGTGGTAATCAATACAATCAATACTCAATCCATGAAACTGAAAAATAGGTGCCATCCAAGCACTGTCACGTTTTGCTAAGTAGTCATTCACGGTAACCAAGTGAACACCTTTGCCTGTAATCGCATTTAAATAGACTGGGAGCGTTGCTACGAGTGTTTTTCCTTCTCCTGTTTGCATTTCAGCTATTTTCCCTTGATGCATCGCCACACCTCCTATAAGCTGCACGTCGTAATGCACCATATCCCAAGTAATTGGCTTTCCAGCGGCATCCCAAGAGTTTGCCCAAATTGCTTTTTCGCCATTTAATGTCACATAGTCTTTAGAGCCTGAGAGTTCTCGATCATAAGGACTTGCAGTCACTTCAATTTGTGGGTTGTCCACAAAACGTCTGGCCGTTTCTTTGATAACCGAAAAAGCTTCTGGAAGAATGGCATCTAAAACCTCTTGTGTTTTCGCATATACGTCATCTTTTAAGCCATCAATTTCTTGATAAATATCTTCTTTTCGGTCGATGTCTTCTGTAGTATCTGCTTCTGTATATAATTCAGAAATTGAATTTTCAAGCGCTTCACAAGCCTCCGAAATTCTAGACTTAAACTCTTGTGTTTTAGATCGTAATGCATCATTACTTAATGCAGAAGTAGAGGCTTCAAAGGTTTTTATCTTATCAACGATCGGCATGATTGCCTTGACGTCTTGTTTGGATTTATCTCCAACAAATACTTTTAGTACCGAATTCAGTAAACTCATTTTAGGGTTTTATTTTAATCATCTTTAAATGTATGGACAGTCAAAGATACAGTTTGTTGTTATTTTCTTTGTGAAATAAAGCAAAAAAAAAGTCTCAATTGAGACTTTTTTAAATAATTTTTGAGTTTTTAATATTCATCTTCATTCCAAAGATAATCTTCATCTGATGGATAATCAGGCCAGATTTCTTGGATGGAGTCATAGGAGTCTCCTTCATCTTCAATAGATTGAAGGTTTTCCACAACTTCTAGAGGAGCTCCTGTTCTTATAGAATAATCTATCAATTCATCTTTAGTGGCTGGCCAAGGCGCGTCACTTAGGTAAGAGGCTAATTCTAATGTCCAATACATTTGTTGAAGTGTTTAATTTTTTGCAAAAATAATTTTTTAGTTGAAAAATTCAAGTAAAAAAGCATTTATTTCATCAATAAAGTTATGAACGTTTCAATAGCATCTGATTAACTAAACAATAGTTAGGTCAGAAAAGGTGTTAATAACCTCCTTTTTAAGAAGGTTTGTTAGGAATCCATTTGATTTCCTCCACCTTTAACTCTTTAGACAATTTTCGTGCCATTACAAAAATGAAGTCCGACAAGCGATTTAAATAGATTAATACTTCGGGTTGCGTGGGCTGTTCGACACTTAGTTTAGAGATTGTTCTCTCAGCACGACGACATATACAACGGGCAATATGACAGAATGACACGGTTGGATGGCCTCCCGGCAAAATGAAATGGGTCATTGGAGGCAACTCACAATTCATCGCATCAATTTCTGTTTCTAGAAATGTAATTGCTTCCGGGTTGAGAAAGGAGATTCCAAGGCGTTTTCTTTTGGTCTCATCCTTAAGTAACTCGGGATCTGTTGCCAAAAGCGACCCAATAACAAACAATTGGTTTTGAATTTCTAGAAGTGTTGTTTTATGGTCTTTTGAGATCTCCTGATCGCGGATCAAACCGAGGTAGGAGTTCAATTCATCGATGGTGCCGTAACAATCGATTCTCAGATTGTGCTTTGGTAGGCGTGTGCCCCCTACAAGCCCCGTAGTCCCTTTGTCACCTGTTTTTGTGTAGATTTTCATCTGTAATTATTTAATTATTTCGTCTGGGGTATTGCTAATTATAGGTTTTCTTATGTCAATTTGAGGTCTAAAGTTAGTAGTAATATTCCAATCCGCAAGAAATTAGAGCCTTATTGTGAAATGTTCTTTGGGTTGTTCGGTTCTAAAAAACAACAATCCCCAATAAAAAGTATCAATCGACACAGAGACTTCTGAACGCAACTTTAATTGATTCCAATGATTAAAGGAGTCTTTTGATCCTCTGATAGAAGGAATAAGTATTAAGGAGTCTTTGTGACAAATTTGAAGTATTTTAGGGATAGAATGTACTTCAACCTTGTTTAAATCGAGACAAATTAAACTGGGTGTTTTTGAGATTTTAGACTCTTGATTTTTTAGATCCTCAATTGTTTTAAATGAAATTGTTTGCTGTTCTATATTGAAGGCTTGTTCAAATTCTGGTTGAATGGTTTCAGATAAAAAACAGTTGTCAAATTTAAAATAAGCGCTTAAACGAACTAAAAATTTTGAGTTTGAATTATTTTTAGAAAGTTGTTGGTAGGCACTGTGATTTGAACGGTCATAAAAACACTTGGTAATCAAATTAAAGACAAAAGGGGAGTGGACGCCATGCTCGTTTTTGGAGTGCCACCAAAATTTTAAATAGGATACTAGTGGATTCAATTTAGTTTTTCATTTAATTCTAGCCATCTCATTTCTTTTTCCTCAATCACTTCGTTTAAGCGTTTTAATTGATCAGAAAGCATTTCTATAGTTTCCATATCTATTTCTGGAACAAAAAATTTTGCTTCCATTTCTTTTTTGTCAAATTCAAGCGATTTCAACTTACTCTCCAAATTATTGAGCTCTTTTTGTTCGTTAAAATTTAACTTCGCTTCGGATTGACTGTCTTTAGATGCCTTTGAGAGTGTTGTTTTCTTTGGTTCTGCCGCTACTGGCGAACTGTCTTCATAAGTTCTAAAATCGGAGTAATTTCCCGGAAAATCTTCTACAACTCCTTCGCCACGAAATACAAATAAATGATCCACAATTTTATCCATAAAATAACGGTCATGTGAAACGACTAATAAACAGCCTGGAAAATCAAGTAAGAAGTTTTCCAAAACATTTAAAGTGACAATATCCAAATCATTGGTTGGTTCATCGAGAATCAGAAAGTTTGGGTTTTGAATCAAAACCGTACACAAATAGAGGCGTTTTCTTTCGCCACCACTGAGTTTTTCTACAAAATCGTATTGTTTTTTACGGCTGAATAAAAAGCGTTCAAGGAGTTGTTGTGCACTTATTTGCTTGCCTTTCATCAAAGGAATATAGTCCCCAAATTCACGTACCACATCAATTACCTTTTGCATTGGTTTTGGTTTGATACCATCTTGTGTATAATAGCCAAATTTAATGGTTTCTCCTTGTATGATTTTACCGCTATCGGGCTTTAGTCCTCCCGTAATCATGTTTAGAAACGTCGATTTTCCAGTGCCATTTTTTCCAATAATCCCAATGCGTTCGCCCCGTTGAAACACGTATTCGAACCGGTCTAAAATGACTTTTTCTTCAAAGGCTTTGGAAACTTTATAGAGTTCTAAAATCTTAGTCCCCAAGCGCTCCATATTGATTTCCAATTGAACTTGATGATCATTTCGACGTTTGCTGGCACGCTCTTTTATTTCATAAAAATCATCAATTCTTGATTTCGATTTGGTGGTTCGTGCTTTTGGCTGTCGCCGCATCCAACCGAGTTCTTTTTTATAGAGCTGTTTGGATTTATTGGTTTCAATTGCTTCACGCTCAATACGCTCTTCTTTTTTCTCGAGGTAGTAGGAGTAGTTTCCTTTATAATTATAAATACAACCTTCATCGAGCTCAATAATTTCTGAGCATACACGCTCCAAAAAATACCGGTCGTGAGTAACCATAAATAAGGTAATGTTTTCCTTTGCAAAAAACGATTCTAACCACTCAATCATTTCTAAATCCAAATGGTTTGTAGGCTCATCCAAAATAAGTAAATCAGGTTTACTTAACAGTGTGTTGGCTAAGGCTAAACGTTTTTGTTGACCTCCAGAAAGTTCCTTTACTTTTTGGTCTAATTTTTCAAGTTTTAACTTAAAAAGTATTTGTGTGTACTGGGTTTCAAAATCCCAAGCTTGATAGCGCTCCATATCATCAAATGCAGTTTGATAGAGTTTACTATCGTCTGGATTTTCGAGTGCAGCGTGGTAGGTATTTATGACTTTTAAAATCGGGTTGTCTGAATTAAATATAGTTTCCTCAATCGTTAGGTTTTGATCCAAAACGGGTTCTTGTGACAAAAACGTAGTTCGCAGTCCTTTTCGGTAGATGATTTGCCCCGTATCTGGACTGTCTTTTCCTGAAAGGATATTTAAAATAGATGTTTTACCAGTCCCGTTTTTAGCCACAAAAGCGATCTTTTGATCTTTATGAATACTGAAAGAAAGATTCTCGAACAGATTAAGTTCGCCGTATGACTTCGATATGTTTTCTACGTTGAGGTAATTCAAAATTTTGTTTTTGCAAAGAAAGGATAATTATAGACGAATTGCGGTTTTGAAATGATGAATTAAAAATAAATACCGCACAAGAATAGCAATGAGAAGAGGAATCAGTCCAATGGCAAAGGATTGAACGCCTGTAATCCAATGCAATCCCATTAAACACATGAGTAATACAAGGAATTTTAGATAGCTCAGTCCACGATTGTTGAGTTTTGATTTACAAATTGAAGGTATGAATAGAACATTAAGAGCAAAGGCCCATAAAAGGTTGTAGTTATAGGCTGTGGTCTGATGGTCGGTCGCAAACCAGAGCAGCAATAAAAGAACGCCAACAACGCCTGTAAAGGCAAATAAACTAATGTCGAGCCATTTGCTGCGGCTGTTGTTTTTGTAATTGTTATAGGTGATAAAAAGCATGATGAGTGCTAGAATTCCTAGGATGAAAAGTGGACTGCTAAAAAAATTAGTTTTTGTGATTGCATCTGAAGGGTTCAGTGTTTTTGAGGTGGATACGAGTCTCGAATCGTCGGTTTTTAAACGTGCATTTTCTAGGAGTTGATACAAGTATTTAGGCAAAAACATATGTTCTTCGACACTGGCAATTTGGTCAATTTTTGACCCCAAAGCAATATCAATACCGAAACTTCCCCAAGAATTTTGGTTGAGATCGGAACGAATTAAATTTCTGAATGAAAATTGTTTAAATGTTGATTTCGGATAATAGGCGAGTTGGTTGTCAAGGATGTTTTCAATGTCGTCCTTGATTTTCGTAGCACAGTTGTTATAGAAAAAATCATAGAGGTAAGATTTATTCTCTGGTTTTATGGCTTCTTTTAACTGATAATATAAGGCTGTTTTTTGTTCGGTACTTAGGTTTAATAGTTGTTCTTTAACGCTTCTATTATTGTACTGATAGTAGCCAAAAAAGGTATTGAAATCAGATTGATTGATTTCATAATTAAGTTTTCCTTGTGCAAATTTCAAATAAAAATTCTCGGTTTCAAAATCATACCGTCCATAATCAAACACAATATCAAATTTATAAATAGGGTCTTTGATTCGAATTGCAGTGTGTCCAAAAGCATCATTTAAGGACGTTCCAGGTCCTATGGTCAGAATACTGATTTTAGATTCTGTCGTAAGCTCTAGCTGTGCATTTACAGAGAAGCTTGTGATGATGAGTAAAAATGTAATTAATTTTTTAAAGTTCATTATCTAAAGATGCTTAAATCAATTTTGAGAGAAAATACATTGGAGTATAGGGCGGCACTTTGATCGCCAATATCGGTAAAGGCATAATCCAAAAATATACCATTATATTTAAACCCGACACCAAAATTAGGTTGAAATGTTAAAGGGGAGGAGTTGTCAAGTTGCAATTCATTTTGAAAATTTCCGACTCCCGCTCTAAAAAACACCAAATCGGTATATCCAAATTCCAAACCAATTGCAGGGTTGATACTCACAAATGAAGAAGAGATTATATCATTGTTTTCTTCAAACCGACAAATTAAATCAATTTCAGTTCTTAGTGTGTAATCATAATTGAAGGTAAACAGTTTGGCGACTCCAAGTTGCAATTTAGGAAGTGTGAGTTCGGTCGCTTCTGGTTCTTCTTGATTTTGTCCTGGGATGGCATCTTTGATATCTTGAAGTCGGTCGGCATCAATTGCCCATGAATTAAAGGTTGTCGTGATGTCTCTAGCCATCAAACCAAATTGCCAATCATTCGATTCAAACTGAATCCCTGCGTCCAATCCAAACCCCCAAGAGGAGGCAAAGTCTCCGATAATCCGTCGAATTACTTTTGCATTGACTCCATAATTCAATCCTTTGAAGGGAAGTTTTTTAGCATAGGAAAATATAAGTGCATAGTCCACCGCAGAAAATAAATTAATTCGATCGTAATTGATGTCTCCTTGTTGATCGATAAGCTTAGTAGTATCTAGAATGTCATCAACTCCAAAGCGTATTAATGACAGTCCAACAGCACTGCGATCATCTAAAGGCATGGCAAAAGCGATGTAATTATAGTTGGCAATGTTTGCAAAGTAACTCGAGTGCATGATTGCAATTTCATTGTCTTCTAGATGTACCAGTCCTGCAGGATTCCAGTAGCCAGAATTTACGTCACTAGAAGAGGCTACCACTGCATTGCTCATTCCTAAGGCAGAAGCATCCACCCCAATATTCAAAAATTCATTGGAATAGTTTCGAGTGGTTTGGGACACCATCAAAAGGGGTGTCAAAATTATAAAGATGAATTTTAGTAGTTGCAAGGACTTTTTTTAAATGATCTTATAAACACTAATGTAAACTCTAATTTTTTTTAGATATTGTTGTTTATTTACTGAAAACAAAAATAGTTTATTATTTTTACTAATTAAATACAATTTATCGTGAAATCATATATACCTAATTTTATTACATTATTAAACCTCTTCTCTGGTTGTGTAGCCGTAATTTTTGCTTTAGAAGGTCATATGAAATTTACCGCCTTATTTGTGTTTCTTGGTATTTTCTTTGATTTCTTTGATGGATTTCTAGCACGTAAATTAAACGTTCAAAGTGAGCTTGGTGTGCAGTTGGATTCTCTGGCGGACATGGTCACCAGTGGTTTAGTGCCTGGTTTAGTGCTTTTTTATTTATTGGGATTAGCACCACAACTGTCTTGGATTCCCTCTAATTTACTCCCTTATTTTGGCTTGTTAGTCACTTTAGCATCGGCATACCGTTTGGCAAATTTTAATATTTCTACCAATCAATCAGATGCATTTATTGGATTGCCAACGCCTGCAAATACCCTTCTGATCATTTCTTTACCATTAATAGTGGAGTATCAAAACAGTGATGCTATCAATGCTATTATTTTAAACCCTTGGTTTTTAATTGTATTGACCTTGGTGAGTTGTTATTTGTTAAATGCACCTATTAAATTGATTGCCTTGAAATTTAAAACATGGGGTTTTAAAGACAATGCTGCACGTTACATCTTGGTTGTTTTATCGGTTGTGCTTCTTGCTGTTTTTCAATTTTCAGGGATTCCACTTATAATCTTAGCATATATATTTTTGTCAATCCTCTCTAAATAATTAATAAACTTTTTTTTATGGCTTCAGGCTTTTTTGCGTTATTGGATGATATTTCGGTTCTTATGGACGATGTGGTTGTGATGAGTAAAATATCAGCTAAAAAAACAGCCGGTATTCTCGGGGATGATTTGGCAGTCAACGCAGAAAAAGCATCGGGTTTTGTATCTTCTAGGGAAATACCTGTATTGTGGGCTATCACAAAAGGCTCTTTTTTGAATAAACTGATTATTTTGCCTTTTGCCTTTATACTGAGTGCATTTTTACCATCAGTGGTCACAATTATATTGGTTTTAGGAGGGTTTTATTTAGCCTATGAAGGGGCTGAAAAGATTTTTGAATACATCGTTCCGCATAAACATAGGGTTGTTAATGGTTTTTCAGAATCGCTTTCAGAATCTGAAATTCTAAGCTTAGAAAAAAAGAAAATAAAATCGGCTATCCTTACGGATTTTATTTTATCCATTGAGATCATTATCATTACTTTAGGGACTGTAATGGATCAATCGTTAACGATTCAAATTGCCGTAGTTAGTATTATATCCATCATAGCCACAGTCGGTGTGTATGGGATTGTGGCACTCATTGTTCGCATGGATGATTTTGGACTGAAATTAATTCAAATGAGTAATGGACAGAAAAATAGGGTTCACTTTATGGGAAACACATTGGTTAATGCTTTGCCTGTAATTATTAAACTCTTGTCAGTTGTTGGAACACTAGCACTTTTGCTTGTCTCAGGGGGTATATTTACTCATAACATTTCAATTTTTCATCACCTCCATGACAGTATTCCAGGAATTTTAAGAGATTTTATAGTAGGATTATGTGTAGGAATAGGAGTGCTTTTAGTAGTAAAAGTATTAAAGCAGATGATCAAACCGTTTTTAAAAAAAGCGAAAGGAATTTAGAATTCTAATTTCTTTTTACGCAATTCAAAATTTTGACCGAGATATACTTTCCGAACCATCTCATCATTGGCGAGCACTTCGGGTTTTCCAGCTTTAAGAATACTTCCTTCAAACATTAAATAAGTACGATCTGTAATGGCCAAGGTTTCTTGCACGTTGTGATCTGTAATTAAGATGCCAATATTTTTCTTTGTCAGTCTTGCAATAATCCGTTGAATATCTTCTACGGCCACAGGGTCAACTCCTGCAAATGGCTCATCGAGTAAAATAAAACTGGGGTCGGTTGCTAATGCTCTTGCGATTTCAGTTCGTCTTCGTTCACCTCCAGAAAGCAAATCACCTCTATTGGTTCTGATATGTCCTAAACTGAACTCATCAATCAAAGATTCCATCTTATCAATTTGTTCTTTTTTAGAAAGTTTTGTCATTTGAAGTACACTTAAAATATTGTCTTCAATACTTAATTTTCTAAAGACGGAAGCTTCTTGCGCTAGGTATCCAATTCCGCTTTGTGCTCTTTTGTACATTGGGTAAGATGTAATTTCTTTATCATCTAAATAGATGGCACCGCCATTGGGCTTAATCAAACCAACAGCCATGTAAAAAGAAGTTGTTTTCCCTGCACCATTAGGCCCTAGAAGCCCCACAATTTCACCTTGATTTACTTCAAGAGAAACATCCTTCACAACTTTACGTCCGTTATAGGACTTCATTAAATTTTCGACTCTTAATTTCATGTGTCTATATTTATTAGGCTTCTAAAACATCTAAATATTCATAAGCACGTCTCAAATGGGGTATAACAATGGTGCCTCCCACAAGGGTTGCAATACTTAATGCTTCCGAAATTTGTGCTCTACTCAGTCCTTCTTCATGGCATTTTTCTAGATGATAACGCACACAATCATCACAACGTAAAACCGCAGAAGCGACAAGCCCTAAAAGTTCTTTTGTTTCTGTGTTTAAAGCGCCTTCCTGAAAAGCATTCGTATCTAAATTAAAAATGCGTTTGATTACGGTATTGTTTTCTGCAAGAATTTTGGTGTTCATTTTCTTGCGATAGGCATTAAATTCTTCTACTTTATTTGCCATTTTTTTCTTTTCTTTTTTGGTTTCGTAACACTAGTTTTGAAATTAGTATGCTTACTTGATATAAAATCAATACGGGAATCGCAACAATGACTTGACTCGCAATATCGGGAGGGGTGATAATAGCGGCAAAAATCAATACAATAACTAGGGCATACTTTCTGTTTTTCCGAAGAAATTCAGGGGTGACCAACCCTATTTTAGTAAGGAAATAAATAACAATAGGGAGCTCAAAAATAAACCCAGACGCTAGTGTGGATGCTCGTATAAGTCCTATATAAGAGTTTAAATCAAAATCATTATGAACTTGGTCTGCTACAGAATAGGTTCCTAAGAAGTTAATAGAGAGTGGACAAACTATGTAGTAACCAAATAAAACTCCAATAAAAAATAGAATTGAGGAGATAACAATAAATCCTCTTGAACTGTTTTTTTCTTTACTATATAGCCCTGGACTGATAAATTTCCAGAATTCGTACAACACATAAGGAAATGCAACGATCAATCCAAAAGTAATTGAAGTCCAAATATGTGCAGAAAACTGTCCTGCCATCGTTCGACTTTGAACTTCAAAATCAAAATTGGTATCACAAAAACTTTCAAATCCTAATAATTTAGAGGCATTACAAAGAAATTCATAGGTAAAAAAATCAGCTTTGGTGGGGCCAAAAATCAGGGTTTCAAATATAAATGCTTTTGCCAAAAAAGCAGCTGTTGCTGCAATCATAACAGCAGCCAAAGCTCTGATGATATGCCATCTTAATTCCTCAAGATGATCTAAAAATGACATTTCTTTTTGTGTTTCCATAATTAGATAATTCCTTCTTTTATAAGGTCATGAATATGGATTACACCAGCATAGTTTCCTTGGTCTGTAACCAAGAGTTGCGAAATTTCGTGGGTTTCCATCAACTCCATAGCATCAATTGCCATGGCATCTATTGTTATGGATACCGGGTTTTTACTCATAATATTTTCCGCCTTTTGTTGTGATAAGTCTTCTGTTTCAGACAACATACGTCTTAAATCTCCATCCGTAATAATTCCAATAATTTTATTGTTAACAGTAACGGCGGTAGCTCCTTTGCGTTTTTCTGAAATTTCTATGATCACTTTTTTAACACTGGCATCTGGATCTACTTTAGGGATCTCGTTATGAACCAAGACATCACGTACTTTTAAGAATAATCGTTTTCCTAAGGCACCTCCCGGATGGTATTTAGCAAAGTCATCCTTTGTAAAATCTCGAAGTTCTAACAAACAAACAGCCAAGGCATCTCCGATAACCAACTGTGCAGTTGTGCTTGTGGTAGGCGCTAAATTAATCGGACAGGCTTCTTTTTCTACATAAGAATTGAATACAAAGTCAGCTTGCTCTGCTAAAACTGATTTTTGGTTTCCTGTAATTGCAATCAATGTATTCCCTGCATTCTTCAAAAAGGGGATGAGTGCTTTAATTTCTGGAGTGTTCCCACTTTTAGAAATACAAACTACAATATCATCTTTTAGAATTAGTCCCAAATCGCCATGAATGGCATCTGCTGCATGCATAAATACAGATGGAGTTCCAGTAGAGTTTAAAGTTGCTACAATCTTAGTTGCTATAATTGCACTTTTTCCAATCCCTGTTATAATAACGCGGCCGGAAGAATTGTGGATTAATTCAACAGCCTCTGCAAACGTTTCATCAATAAAACCTGCAAGTTGAGATATTGCTAAACTTTCAATTTCTATGGTTTCTTTGGCTAATGCAACTATCGATTTTTTTGAACTCAATTTTTTTATATTTTTGGTTGTGTACTTATTTAAATATATCTATCTTTAATTCACAATACAAAAAAACAAAAAAAATAGGAGTGTTTCTGGATTTATTCCATTTTTGATTCATTTAATCACTTTTTTTTTAAATAAGATTAAGAAATTAACCATAAATGAGCATATCGACTAAAGAATTACATGCAGCTCTAAAAACTTTCTTTGGCTTTGATCAATTTAAAGGACTGCAAGAACAAGTCATTGTTAGTGTTTTAGAAAAAAAACACACCTTCGCTATTATGCCAACAGGTGGCGGAAAGTCACTTTGTTACCAATTGCCTGCGTTGATGCAGGAGGGAACTGCTATTGTGGTCTCGCCACTCATCGCACTTATGAAAAATCAAGTGGATGCGATTAGGGGTATTTCTAATTATGAAGGCATTGCTCATGTATTGAATTCCTCCTTGAATAAAACCGAGATCAAACAAGTGAAATCGGATATAGAGTCTGGAATTACCAAACTTTTATACGTTGCCCCAGAATCGCTTTCAAAACTTGAAAACATTGAATTCTTAAAATCACAAACAGTTTCATTTATGGCTGTTGATGAAGCGCATTGTATCAGTGAATGGGGACATGATTTTAGACCTGAATACAGAAACCTAAAACACATCATCACTCAAATTGGGGATGATATTCCAATTATTGGATTAACGGCCACTGCGACTCCTAAAGTTCAAGAAGATATTCTTAAAAACTTAGGAACTACAGATTCTCAAACCTTTAAAGCCTCCTTTAATCGCCCCAACTTATTTTATGAGATATTACCAAAAACGGATCAAGTTGATAATGATATTATTCGATTCGTAAAACAAAATGAAGGGAAGTCCGGAATTATCTACTGCCTTAGTAGAAAACGTGTCGAAGGCTTGTCGCAAATTCTTCAAGTAAACGGAATTAAGGCAGTGCCCTACCATGCTGGGTTAGATGCTAAAACACGTTCTAAACATCAGGATATGTTTTTGATGGAAGACACTGATGTTGTGGTGGCAACTATTGCTTTTGGAATGGGAATTGATAAACCAGATGTGCGTTTTGTGATTCATCACGATATACCAAAAAGTATTGAAAGTTATTACCAAGAAACAGGGCGAGCAGGTCGTGACGGAGGCGAAGGACATTGTTTGGCATATTATGCCTACAAAGACATCGAAAAGCTTGAGAAATTCATGTCAGGAAAACCAGTAGCAGAACAAGAAATTGGCTTTGCTTTGTTGCAAGAAGTCGTCGCAATGGCTGAAACATCCATGTCGCGTCGCAAATTTATATTGCATTATTTTGGCGAATCCTTTGATAATGAAACAGGGGAAGGTGGCGATATGGACGATAATGTTCGAAATCCAAAACCACAAACCGAAGCAATGGAGGAAGTAAAATTATTGCTTCAGATTGTTTCAAATACCCACGAAAAATATAAAAGTAAAGATCTAGTAAATGTGATGATAGGTCAAGAGAATGCACTTATAAAGTCGCACCGTACCAATGAATTGCCCTTTTTTGGAAAAGGAAGTAATCATGATGTGATTTATTGGATGGCTCTGGTTAGACAGGTGCTTGTTGCGGGCTATTTACGCAAAGATATTGAGACCTATGGCGTGTTAAAACTCACTCCTACTGGACGTGAATTCATAGAACATCCAAAGTCATTTATGATGACGGAAGATCACACCTATAACGTACAAACGAATCGTAATTATAACAACGCTTCCGATATCGTAGATGCAACTCTGATGCGAATGCTCAAAGATCTTCGAAAATCAAATGCTAAAAAACTTGGGGTTCCTCCATTTGTGATTTTTCAAGATCCATCTCTAGAAGATATGGCACTTAAATACCCAATTACGGTTGAAGAACTTTACAATATTCATGGAGTTGGCGAAGGAAAAGCAAAGCGGTATGGAAAAGATTTCGTAGCACTCATAAAGCGTTATGTCGATGAAAATGAGATTGAACGTATGGAAGATATGATTATCAAGTCCACCGGTTTAAACTCTTCGTTGAAACTATATATCATTCAAAATATTGACAGAAAACTTCCCCTAGACGATATATCCTCCGCTAAAGGAATGGATATGGCTGATTTTATTAGAGAATTGGAAGCCATTGTATTTTCGGGAACGAAATTAAATATTAATTATTGGATTGATGAATTATTTGATGAAGATCAACAAGAAGAAATTCACGAGTATTTTATGGAATCTGAAACCGATGATATAGAATCTGCTATTGAAGAATTTGACGGTGAATACGACGATCAAGAATTACGCTTATATCGCCTTAAATTTATAAGTGAAGTGGCAAATTAATAAAACTATTCCTTAAACTTTTTTGTTTATAATTCCTTCTTATATTTGCAGCGATTTAAAAACAATAAAATTACACTCATGAACGAAGGCTTATACGCAAAATTCAACACCTCTAAAGGTGTCATTTTAGTAAACTTAGAATATCAAAAAACACCTGGAACTGTTGGAAATTTTGTAGCGTTAGCGCAAGGAAACTTAGAAAATTCTGTAAAAAAACAAGGAGATCCATACTACAATGGTCTTAACTTTCATAGAGTGATTCCAGATTTTATGATTCAAGGGGGCTGTCCACTCGGAACAGGGACAGGAAATCCAGGTTATAAATTTGAGGATGAATTTCATCCCGATTTAAAGCATGACAAACCTGGGGTTTTATCCATGGCTAATGCAGGCCCAGGAACGAATGGAAGTCAGTTTTTTATTACACATATTCCAACGGATTGGTTAGATGGAAAACACACGGTATTTGGAAACGTGGTTGAAGGTCAAGATGTAGTAAATACCATCACTCAAGGAGATGTTTTAGAAACATTAGAAATTTTGGCTATTGGTGCAGATGCAGAAGCATTTCAAGCGGTAGAAGCATTTAGAACTTTTGAAGGTGAACGCGAAAAAAATATCGCAAAACAAAAAGCGGCTATAGAAGCAGAGTTAGACAAACTAGCTACAGGTTTTGAAAAAACAGAAAGTGGTCTTCGCTATCAAATACTTCAAAAGGGTAGTGGTTCAAAAGCAGAGAAGGGTGCTACCGTTTCAGTACATTATAAAGGTCAATTAGCGGATGGGACTGTATTTGATTCTTCTTACAAAAGAAAAGAACCAATTGAGTTTGCACTCGGAACTGGCCAGGTTATTTCAGGATGGGACGAAGGTGTAGCGCTTTTAAATGTAGGGGATAAAGCACGTTTTGTAATTCCTAGTCATTTAGGTTATGGGGCTCAAGGTGCCGGTGGAGTGATCCCTCCAAATGCTAGTTTAATATTTGATGTGGAACTAGTAGCCGTTAAATAAGTCGATTTTAATTTTATTATTACAGATTACTTAGATACTTTTTTTTGTTATATAGAATGTGTTTATAAACAACTCCTAATAATACTAAATATTTCAATTCTTATTTGTAAATTTGTTCGCGTTTAACAACGCATAATGACAGACACAACTACGAAATATATTTTTGTTACTGGAGGTGTAAGCTCTTCGTTAGGTAAAGGAATTATTGCTGCATCTTTAGCAAAATTACTTCAAGCCCAAGGCTACCGCACTACAATTCAAAAATTAGATCCTTACATTAATATCGATCCCGGAACTTTGAACCCCTATGAACATGGGGAGTGCTATGTGACTGATGATGGTGCTGAAACCGATTTGGATTTAGGGCATTATGAGCGTTTTTTAAACGTACCCACTTCACAAGCAAACAATGTAACTACAGGGCGTATTTATCAAAGTGTAATCGATAAAGAACGTCGTGGGGAGTTTTTAGGAAAAACAGTACAAGTCATTCCTCATATTACAGATGAAATCAAACACCGTGTTCAGATTTTAGGGAAGTCGGGAGACTATGACATCGTCATCACCGAAATTGGAGGTACCGTTGGAGATATAGAATCCCTTCCTTACGTAGAAGCCGTTCGTCAGCTTAAATGGGAAATGGGCAATGAAAATGCTCTGGTCATTCATTTGACTTTGATTCCTTATTTATCTGCTGCAGGTGAGTTAAAAACAAAACCCACACAACACAGTGTCAAAACCCTGATGGAAAGTGGGGTACAAGCCGACATTTTAGTCTGTAGAACCGAGCATAAACTTAGTGACAATATTCGTACAAAACTGGCACGTTTTTGTAATGTTAAAAAGGAAGCAGTCATCGAATCCATTGATGCATCTACCATATATGATGTTCCAAACTTGATGTTAAATGAAGGCTTGGATAAGGTCGTTTTAGAGCAGTTAAAACTCGAAAACAAGACACCTGATTTAACGTCTTGGAACACTTTTTTAGAAAAACTTAAAAACCCAAAAAGTGAAGTCGCTATAGGGTTGATTGGTAAATATGTAGAACTTCAAGATTCCTATAAATCAATTCTTGAATCCTTTATTCATGCAGGCGCAGCCAATGAAGTAAAGGTTAGAGTTGAATCAATTCATTCAGAATACTTACAGCCAGAAAATATTGCTTCAAAACTTTCTCATTTAGATGGAGTGTTGGTCGCTCCTGGTTTTGGTGAGCGAGGTATTGAAGGAAAAATCGAAGCCATTCGTTATGTAAGAGAACATCAAATTCCATTTTTTGGAATTTGTTTAGGAATGCAAATGGCAACCATTGAATTTTCGCGAAATGTTTTAGGGTTGGAACAAGCAAATTCGTCTGAAATGGATCCTCAGACGCCTCATCCTGTCATTGATATCATGGAAGCTCAGAAAAAAGTCACTGAAAAAGGAGGCACCATGCGATTGGGTGCTTGGAATTGTGACCTTCTAGAACATACAAAAATTGCATCGGTTTATAAAACCACTTCAATAATGGAACGTCATAGACACCGCTACGAGTTTAACAATACCTACAAAACACAACTTGAAAATGCTGGAATGAAAGCCACTGGTTTTAATCCCGAAACAGGACTTGTTGAGGTCATTGAAATTCCGTCGCATCCTTGGTTTGTTGGCGTTCAATACCACCCAGAATATAAAAGTACCGTAGCCAATCCACACCCGTTGTTTTTGGCGTTTATAAAATCGGCTCTCAAACATAAAACAAAAAAATAATAGTAGTGATCTGGCAACCCTTTCTTTTGTGGGAGTCAATTAAGATTTAAAAGATATGGAAGAAAAGAAATTAGACATAAATTCAATCATTGGGTTTTTACTTATAGGCGCTATTTTATTGTATATGTTATGGCAAAATCAACCCACTCCAGAACAACTCGCTGCACAAGAACAAGCAAAACAAGAGCAATTAACATCTGAAGCTGCCAATAATGCTGCGGAGCAAATGAACGTAACCGACAATTCTAACGGTAAACTTCCAACAGACTCGCTTGCTTTGGCAGGTTTAAAAAATAAGATCGGAGATTTTGCTTATGCCTTAACCTTACCTTCAGCGACGGCTACCACCACCACTTTTGAAAATGAAGTTTTAGCACTTAAAATTGATAATAAAGGTGGGTTTATTTCAGAAGTAAAACTAAAAAACTATGTCAATCACGACTCTGTTCCTGTATATTTAATTAAAGATGGCAGTTCTGTTTTTAATTTAAATTTTGCAACTTCCGATAACCGTACGCTCAATTCAACGAATTTATATTTTCAGCCAACGCTTAGTACTTCAGGAGATAATCAAATACTTTCCATGCGTTTGAAAGTTTCGGAAACCCAATTTTTAGAATACCGATATGAATTGAAACCAAACGACTATATGGTGGGCTTCTCTGTGAAATCACAAGGACTCTCTAACGTTCTAAACTCTTCTCAAGACGTTCAGCTCGATTGGAAATTTAAAGCCCATAGACAAGACCAAAGCATTACGTTTGAAAATAGATACACCCGATTAACCTATCAACATGAAGGCGATAAAATCAATAAATTATCACAATCGGGGGACGATGATGAGACCGAGTCTGATTTGGCTTGGCTTTCTTTTAGACAACATTTTTTTAGTACTATATTAGTACCAGACACCCCCTTTAAAACCGCCGATATAAAATCGTTTGATCTGGTAAAAGATGAAACAGTAGATACCTTATTTACCAAACGTTATGAAGTCAGCCTTCCATTATCTTTTTCAGGTGGGGAGTTAACCCATAATATGAATATCTATTACGGTCCAACCTATGATGATATTTTAAGTCAATACGATCGAAATTTAGAAGCGAGTATTCCTTTTGGATGGGGCATTTTTGGTTGGATTAACAAGGCGATTTTTAGTCCGTTATATGCTTGGTTAACAAACTATTTATCCTACGGAATTGCTATTATAGTGATGACTATTATGGTCAAAATACTCTTGTCATTTGTGCAGTACAAGCAATTCTTGTCGCAGGCAAAAATGAGAATCCTAAAACCTGAACTTGATGCCATTCGTGAGAAATACAAGAACAACAAAATGAAGGCACAACAAGAAACCTTAGCCGTTCAAAACAAGGCTGGTGCAAGCCCACTGAGTGGTTGTTTGCCAGGAATGTTGCAAATGCCCGTATTTTATGCCTTGTTTATGTTTTTTCCAATCGCCTTTGAATTGCGTCAAAAATCCTTTTTATGGGTCGATGATTTAAGTTCATATGACTCCATTGCAGAGTTGCCGTTTAACATTCCTTTTTATGGCGATCACATTAGTTTGTTTCCTATTTTAGCGTCTATTGCCATCTTTTTCTATATGAAGATGACAACCGGACAACAAATGGCAACACAACCCACACAAGAAGGTATGCCAGACATGGGTAAGATGATGAAATATATGATCTACCTTTCTCCAGTCATTATGTTGATTTTCTTTAATAATTATGCGTCTGGATTGAGTTTGTATTATTTTGTTTCCAACCTTATTAGTATCGGAATCATGTTAGTTATCAAAAACTACATTATTGATGAAGACAAAGTTTTGGCTAAAATTCAAGTCAGTAAGGCAAAACCAAAAAAACAAAACCGTTTTCAGAAAAAAATGGCGGAGATTATGGCACAAGCAGAGGCACAAAAAGAAGCTCAGCAAAAACGTAAGAAATAGAACCGTTTAGACCCTGAAATACTTGCCCGCCATAGGTGGGCTGAAGGCGAGGATGACAATCGATTCAGTTGTTGCAGAATAGTCAGGTATAAATGGATTTGAATTCCGATGAACTAGTTTCTTCTATTCCGACTAAGTATTTTATATTCTTCGTAGCATTCGCTAATAGCATCTAGTATTTGCAAGTCATTAGCAGATCTTATGAAGTCCATGGAGTAGTTGCATTCACTTATTAGAAGATCTAAATCAATTTTATCAACTTGTAGTAAAGCGATTAACATTTCTCTGTCAAAACGTGAAGCGAGTAAATCTCGAATCTCATCCTGCTTTTTCATTTCTCTGAGCTTTCGCATTTCGCGCGGCTTTTTGCCAAAAATATTATGTAAAAAATCTGCAGGATTAAAAATCGCTCCCAAAACTTTAGTCACCATACTTGGCGATCGAGAGCTGGATTCATAACCACTATTAAGCCCTGAAATGCTGTAGCGAACATTTTTTTGAATTGGAACCTGTTTAATATCAACTTCTAAGTAGCCTGTAAGTTTTAACTTATTAACATTCACTTCTTCAAGAGCTAAGGCGAGTTCTGTAAGCTCAATAGTTGTAGAAGTACCATATTTAATCCAATCATTACTCACTTTGACTTTGATGGATTTGTACCCTAAATAGGAGAGGTGCAGGGTGTCATTGGCTTTCGCACGAATTTCAAACTGCCCTTCAGTGTTGGTCGTTGTTCCAATCACCTGATTTAGGTTTACAATATTCACACTTTCCATGGCTGCTAAGGTCTCTGAACTTACAATCTTGCCTTTGACCGTATTGTAAATTTGAGCCATTCCAAAAAATGGAAAAATTAAAACTATTAAAAGTGTGAAATATGATTTCATTAATTCGATTAAGGATATAAAAATAGTAAACAAATACTACACTCATATTGTCAATCCAAAATTTGACTAAAAATTAACAAAGTTATTTACTTTCTACGATTTTTTCTTGGTCTTGAAAAATCGCCTCCACCACTCGGTTTAAAATCTGATGAACGTCTCGGCGATCTTCCAGAAGCATTGTTGTCGCTTCTGCGTCCTCTATCAGATTTAAATCCGGATCCTTTAGAACGGTTCTGACGTCCTTTTCCGCGACCACCATAGCCACC
>JABAZA010000056.1:0-8099 GCA_018608725.1 Flavobacteriaceae bacterium | reverse complement strand
GCCACCCCCACCACGGTTGCGATCGCGACTCTTTTTCTCTGTGATTTCAACGTTGATAAAACGTCCGTCTTGTTTAAAGTTTGTAAAAAACTCCAAGACTTTATCTTTGTGAGCAACATCCGTATTAAAGAAGGCAAAACTGTCTTTAACATCAACTTTATAAACATCATCTTGACTCAGTTGTAAGGTGTCTCTAAGAAAATCCTTTAATTTCATCCAATCGTATCCATCTTTATTCCCAATATTAATAAAGAATCGCGTTGAGTTGTCATCTGCACGATAGTTATCTTCGGAATGGCTTCCTGATTGTGATTTTAAATCTTTCGATTTTTTATAATAATTAAAGAATCGTGTAAATTCAGCTGAAAAGAATTTTTTAATCAATTCGTCTTTTGAAACATCTTCAAATAAATTATTAATATCATTCAAGTACGGCTCAATTTCCTGATTAATTTCTGTATCATGAATTTTATTTGCGAGTGCTTTTAGCTGAACTTCACAAATTTCCATTCCGCTAGGCACTTCTTTTTTGATGAATTCTTTTTGAATAATTCGTTCGATACTTTTAATTTTTCGAACTTCACTTTTAGAAACAATCACCATAGAAATTCCAGATTTTCCTGCACGCCCAGTTCGTCCACTTCGGTGGGTATAGGTTTCTATTTCATCTGGTAATTGGTAGTTAATAACATGTGTAATGTCATCAACATCAATTCCACGAGCGGCAACATCGGTTGCAACGAGCATTTGAATTTGCTTAGCTCTAAATGATTTCATCACTACATCACGCTGATTTTGACTTAAATCGCCATGCAGTGCTCCTGCACTGTATCCATCTTCAATAAGCTGTTCTGCTACTTTCTGAGTGTCTCTTTTTGTTCTACAAAATATCACAGAAAAGATTTCTGGATTGGCATCAGCTAACCGTTTTAATGCTTGGTAACGATCGCGTGCGCCTACGAGGAAATACTCGTGAGATACATTTTTGCTCCCCATGTTTTTATGACCAACCGTTACTTCCAAAGGACTGTCCATAAATTTTTTAGCAATTATGGACACTTCTTTTGGCATGGTAGCCGAAAAGAGCCAGGTGCTTTTTTCTTGCGGGGTATATGATAAAATCTCAGTAATATCTTCAAAGAACCCCATGTTTAGCATCTCATCAGCTTCATCCAAAACAGCATATTCAATTTTAGAGATATCAACCAACCTTCGATTGATCATGTCTTTCATTCTTCCTGGAGTCGCTACAATAATTTGTGCCCCTCTTTTAACTTGCTTGGCTTGATCTGTAATGCTTGCACCACCATAAATAGCGGTCACATTGAGTCCTTTACAGTGCTTGCCATACAATTTCATTTCGTTGGTAATCTGTAAACAAAGTTCTCTAGTCGGAGATAATATAAGACCTTGAGTTGTACGACTGTTGATGTCGATTTTTTGCAGCATTGGAAAACCAAAGGCGGCTGTTTTACCAGTTCCTGTTTGTGCCAAAGCAACAAGGTCGCTCTCTTGATCTAATAAAAGGGGAATCGTTTTTTCTTGTACTTCACTTGGGGTTTCAAAACCTAAGTCTGTAATGGCTTGAACTAGATGATCTTCTAGTCCAAGTTGTTTGAATGCATTCATTTTGTTAATTTAGTATTCGATAAATTTCTAAGTGTTACTTAGAGGGGTATCGAACATACCTAAACCAAACTCTTTGTAACACATCCTCACCCTGAGGAATTTCAAGCGGCAAAGATAGTACTAATTAATTTAATGGGTTATAAAGTATGTGACTAGCTTCGAAACGGCTTTTCCTCGGTGTCCAATTCGATTTTTTTCGTCCAAAGAAATTTCAGCAAAGGTCTTTTCAAAACTCTTAGGTTGAAATATGGGATCGTAGCCAAATCCTTCCGTTCCTGTTTTGCTTTTAGTGATTTCTCCCTCACAAATCCCTTCAAAAGTTATAAATTCTCCTTGAAAGTGCATCGCAATGACCGTTTTGAACCGTGCGGATCGATTGTCTTTTGAGGCTAATTCAGACAATAATAAGTTCATGTTATCGTCTGCATTACGCTGAGGACCGGCATAGCGAGCAGAATACACACCCGGTGCTCCATCTAAAGCCATGACTTCCAATCCTGTATCATCGGCAAAACAATCAAGTCCATAATGCGTTTTAATATAATCTGCTTTCTGAATGGCATTACCTTCAATAGTATCTTGGGTTTCGGGAATGTCTTCCACGCATCCAATTTCTTCGAGACTTACTAGCTTTATGTGGGAGGGAAGGAGGGCTTGGACTTCTTTAATTTTATTGGAGTTATTAGTAGCGAATACAATATTCATAGTATATAGGATTTATTAACGGTGATGATAGGGTTCATTTTTCAAAATCGTAAATCCTCTATAGAGTTGCTCAATTACAAAGAGACGCACCATTTGATGTGAAAATGTCATTTTTGAAAGTGCTAAGGATCCAACAGCTTTTTTGTAAAGGGCTTCCGAAAATCCATAAGGCCCTCCAATAACGAATACCAGTTGTTTGATTCCTGAATTCATTTGTTTTTGAAGAAAGCTAGAAAACCCGATAGAATCCATTTCTTTACCATTTTCGTCCAACAGGATTAATCGGTCTGTGGATGTGATTTTATCTAAAATTAATTTACCCTCGGCTTCTTTTTGTAGTTTTTCAGATAAATTTTTACTGTTTTTAAGGTCAGGAATGATTTCAAACGAAAACCGAACATAATGAGACAATCGATTTTGATAGGTAGAAATAAGCCGATCCAGCTGTGGAGAATCTGTTTTTCCTATGGCTATGAGTTTAATTTGCATGTCCCAAAAATAATTTTTTTTAAATAAGCTTTTAGAATAGTGAACGTTTTTGCGCTACAATTCATATTTTAGCTACAAAGTTACAAACATGATTACGAACGAACAATTTAAAAACGAAGTACAAATAATAATAGCCAACGCAATCCGTGAAGATGTAGGAGATGGAGATTACAGTTCTTTAGCATGTATTCCTTCAGATGCTTTCGGAAAAGCGAAGTTATTAATCAAGGACAATGGTGTCATCGCTGGGGTTAATTTTGCCAAACAAGTGTTTCATTATGTAGATCCTGAGCTGAATATAGAATTACTTATCAACGATGGAGAAGAAGTTAAATTTGGTGATATTGCTTTTTATGTAGAAGGATTAAAACAATCCATTCTCAAAGCGGAACGTATTGTCCTAAATGCGATGCAACGTATGAGTGCAATTGCTACTAAAACCCATTCTTATGTTGAAATTTTAAAAGGAACGAACACCAAAATATTAGATACACGTAAAACTACTCCAGGATTCAGAGCCTTAGAAAAATGGGCTGTGGCCATTGGAGGAGGAGTAAATCATCGTTTTGCATTGTATGATATGATTATGTTGAAAGATAATCATATTGATTTTGCAGGAGGAATTACCAAAGCAATTTCAACGACAAAAGACTATTTGAAAAAACATGATTTGGATCTTCAAATCGTAGTTGAAGCCCGTGATTTGGATGAAATTGAAGAGATTTTAGAGAATAAAGGTGTCCATCGGATTTTAATTGATAATTTTAATTATACAGATACACAAAAAGCAATTAAACTTATTGGAGATCAATGTCAAACAGAATCTTCTGGAGGTATAGACGAAGTCACCCTTCGATTTTATGCAGAATGCGGGGTAAATTATATTTCTTGTGGAGCTTTGACCCATTCTGTTTCCAATATGGATTTAAGTCTCAAGGCGGTTAAATGAGTCAATCGATTGAAAATAAATTAGATAAAATTCCAATTGTAAGTTGGATTGCAAATCTTTTAAAGCGTGTCAATCTTCCTGGATTTAATGGTTTTACTGTATATGACCTGTTGGAAATGTATGTGATTGGGATTTTTAAAGGTGCACTTACAACACGCGCCAGTGCCATTGCGTTTAGTTTTTTTACAGCGATATTTCCTTTTTTGTTATTTATTATTATCCTAATTCCATACATTCCTGTTGCTAATTTTCAGGTTGATTTTTTAGGATTTTTGGATTCTTTTTTACCTCCACAAACCTCGGATTTTTTTAATCAAAATATTTTTGAAAACATCAACAATAGAAGCACAGGAGGGTTGCTTTCAACCGTGTTTTTAGTCTCTATGTTTTTGATGGCCAATGGTGTAAATGCTGTGTTTTCAGGATTCGAAAACTCCTACCACCAACAACTCAATCGCAATTTTGTGAAACAATATTTTTATGCTTTTGGAGTCGCTATCATTCTTGTTATTCTATTGATACTAACAGTTATTGGGTTTGGCTATGCTCAAATTTATTTGATTCATCCCATTGTCGAAAGGTTTGGGTCAGGCGATTCTAGCAACGAACTTTTTTGGATTACACAAGCTAAGTATTTCTTTTTTATACTTATGATCTATCTCAGTATGGCCAGTCTTTATTACTTTGGAACTAAAGATGGAAAATTATCGAGTTTCTTCTCAGTAGGTGCTTTGTTTACGACTTTGTTGATTATTTTAAGCTCTTTTCTTTTTGGTCTGTATATAGAGAACTTTTCTACCTACAATGAGTTATATGGATCAATAGGGGCCTTATTAATTCTTTTATTTTACTTTTGGTTGAATGCCAATATTATCCTACTTGGTCATGAATTAAATTCGTCTCTTCAACTTCTAAAGAAACAATGCACGCCATAGATGTTTTTTTTATCGATGTTATTTTACCGCTTTCATTAGAGCGTAATTTCACCTATGCCATTACCAAAGCGGAAGTAGATTTTATTAAAAAAGGGGTGAGAGTCGCTGTCCCTTTTGGGAAAAATAAAGTTTACACTGGGATTGTTTATAACATTCACCACAATGCCCCTACAGCTTATGAAGCGAAGTCGATACACAGTATATTAGATGAATTTCCTGTGATTAACCCATTTCAGTTTAAATTATGGGAGTGGATGTCCAGTTATTATTTGTGTAGCATGGGAGAAATTATGCGTGCTGCAATGCCCAATGCGTTTTTATTGGAAAGTGAAACGATTATTTCCCTAAATCCTTCTGCAAAATTTGAAACAAATGCCCTAAAGGATGATGAGTACCTTGTAATTGAAGCACTGCAACAACAAACCAGTTTAAAAGTTGATGAAATCAATGCGATTATAGATCGAAAAAATTCGTTTCCAGTTTTAAAACGTTTGTTAAATCACAAAGTGATTGCTTTAGAACAGGAACTGACTGAAAAATACAAACCAAAATTAATTCGGTGTGTTCGTTTACATCCCAATTATCAGCATGAAAACGCTTTACAAGAACTTATTGAAGCACTCAAAAATGCGTCAAATCAACGCAACATTGTTCTAAGTTATTTTAATTTGGCAACCCATACGAAACAGATTAAGGTAGCCGATCTTAAGATCAAAAGCAACGCAACTTCCACTCAAATTAAACTATTAATTGACAAAGAAGTTTTTGAAGAATATCATTACCAAACCGATCGCATTCAATTTCAAGATTCAGAAGATAATGCTTCAATAACACTTAATTCTTATCAAAAAACCGCTTTAGAGGATATCGAAAATTTGTTTGAAACACAAAATATCGTATTACTTCATGGAGTCACATCTTCAGGAAAAACCGAGATTTATGTCAAGAAAATAGAATCGATTTTAGCTGAAGGTAAGCAAGCTTTGTATTTAGTTCCTGAAATTGCGTTGACATCTCAGTTGGTACAGCGTTTGCAAAAGTATTTCGGTAACCAAATTGCAGTGTACCATTCGCGCTATTCCCAAAATGAACGAGTTGAGGTTTGGAACCATGTTCTAAATCAGTCCGAAAATGCTCGGGTTGTCATTGGAGCACGATCCTCTGTTTTTCTTCCTTTTAATAATCTAGGACTCATTATTGTGGATGAGGAACACGAACAATCCTATAAGCAGTTTGATCCTTCGCCTCGCTACCATGCAAGAGATACAGCGATTGTTTTAGCAGCTTTATTTAAAGCGAAAACGCTTTTGGGTTCAGCCACTCCGAGTATAGAAAGTTTTCACAATGCGACCAAAATAAAAAAATATGGGTATGTAGCACTCAATAAGCGTTTCAATAATGTACTGATGCCAGAAATTGAGCTGGTAGATTTGACAGATAAATACAAGCGAAAACGAATGACGGGGCATTTTAGTGACCGATTAATTACGGAGATAAAAGAGGCTTTAGAGACCGATTCTCAAGTTATTTTATTTCAAAATAGACGAGGGTATTCTCCAGTCGTTTCCTGTAATACTTGTGGACACACCCCAGAGTGTCCAAACTGTGATGTAAGTTTAACGTATCACCAATACAAAAATCAACTCCGTTGTCATTATTGCAGTCATACCATGGCAATGCAACAGTTTTGTGGGGCGTGTGGAGGCGTAGAAATTGACAGTAAAGGGTTTGGAACGGAGCAAATTCAACAAGAAATTGAATTGTTATTTCCAGAAGCTAAAGTGGCGCGTATGGATTTGGATACCACCCGAGGAAAATATAGTTACGATCGAATCATTTCAAGCTTTGAAAATAAAGAGGTTGATATTTTAGTAGGTACTCAAATGGTTACCAAGGGTTTAGATTTTAGACATGTAAAGTTGGTTGGAGTTTTGAATGCCGATCAATTGATTAATTTTCCTGATTTTAGAGCACATGAGCGGAGTTTTCAATTATTGCAACAAGTTGCAGGGCGCGCGGGTCGAACTGACACAAGGGGCAAGGTGGTTGTTCAAACCTATAATCCATATCACACCATTCTTCAGCAAGTATCTATAAACGATTATGAGTCCATGTTTGTCGAACAACTTGAAGATCGTCGTATCTATAAGTATCCACCGTTTTGTCGAATCATCAAATTAACGATTAAACACAAAGATTATAATAAAGTAAATGAGGGTTCTGACTGGTTGGCAATTCGATTGAGACATGTATTTAAAGACAATGTGTTAGGACCAGAATTTCCTGTAGTTTCGAGGATACGGAATCAATATCATAAAAATATTCTTCTAAAAATACCCCAAAACCAATCGCTTGTAAAAACGAAGTCAGTTCTTCAGAAAATTAAAATGAGTTTTTCTAGTACGAAAGATTATAGAGCAGCACGCTTGCTTATTAATGTAGATAACTACTAACTCACAATTACATCTAATGCTTTACTTAATTGTGTCTTTCGAGTTCTACTTAGTGGGAGTTTCATTTTTTCAATCTCGACGTGTTTGCTATCGTAACGCTCCACCTTTTTCAGGTTGATTATATAAGATTTATGGATTCTTAAAAAGAGTCCTTTCGGAAGCTCATTTTCAAAGGCTTTCATGGTTGAAAGAATGACGAAGCTTTTGTTATTAGTAATCAATTTTACGTAGTCACCGAGTGCCTCAATCCATTTGATTTGGTTGATATATATTTTTCGTTTTTTAAGATTACTTTTCACAAAAATATGTTCTCCATCAAAATCTTGGAAGTTTTCTTTCATTTTTGCGTCCAATACAGTTTTGCTAATGGCCTCGCTAAAACGTTTTTTAGAAACGGGTTTTGATAAGTAATCGATCACATTATATTCAAATGCTTTAAACGCATGAGAAGTATCTTCACTAGTTATAATAAAGTAAGGAACTTTGTATTCGGGATTAGAGTTGTAGCTGTCTAAGAGTTCAAATCCATCAGAAACAGAAAGGTTAATTTCCAATATAATAAGGTCAACGTTATTTGTGAGCAGGAATTTTTTTGCTTCATTTATAGACGTAAATTTCTCTATCAAATTAAGAGATGGGTGGTTATTGATTAGCCTCAAAGAATCTAACCGTTGATTGGAATTATCGTCAATAATAATACAGTTTAAAATCATCGGGGATTGGTTAAAAAAGTTTATATAGTCTCCAAAAATACAAAAAAAAATCGTTTAAACCCAAAAAAATCCGATTAACGATTAAAATTACAGTGTTAAATAATGTAATATTATGTTGTTCAAACAATAATTAATACTTATTTTTGCAGCCATTAAAAAACAAATAATTATAAATTTATGAATCATTACGAAACTGTTTTCATCTTGAATCCCGTTTTATCTGACA